>QMNJ01000056.1 GCA_003647715.1 Candidatus Coatesiibacteriota bacterium | reverse complement strand
TCTATATACAATATATAAATTTACTTAATACTACTCATGCGGTTCATACTCAATTGCCCACTTCTCCATCTCCTCCCTCTCCTCCTCGCTCACCTTAACAAACTCGGTCAATAGTATCACCTGCGCAGGCGTCACCTCCAGATAACCAGAACCAATCCTCAATACCTTCTCCTCCTCCCCGAACTTCAGTATTAACTTCCCCGGCTTGAGCGAGGTTATCAGGTTGGTATGCCCCGGGAGTATTCCAAGATAACCATCTATTCCAGGCGCTATAATTGAATACACATCACGGTGAATGGCTATCTCAGACGGGGTTATCAATTCCAGATGTATGGTCTTCTTCGCCTCTGCCAACTACCTACTCACCCCCCTTGTTCTCACCACGCATCTCAAGCATCCTCTCTCCCGCATCCACCGCCTCATCAATCGTTCCTACCATATAGAATGCCTGCTCGGGCAGATGGTCCAACTCCCCATCCACCAGCGCCTTAAAGCCATCAATTGTGTCCTTCAAGCGCACATACCGACCCTCCCTACCGGTGAATTCCTCCGCCACAAACATCGGCTGAGACAGAAACCTCTGTATTCTCCTCGCTCTGGCTACAATTATCTTGTCTTCATCTGATAGTTCGTCAATTCCAAGTATGGCTATGATATCCTGAAGTTCCTTATTGCGCTGAAGTATCTCCTGCACCCTCCTGGCAACACTGTAGTGTTCGGTGCCAATTACCCTGGGGTCCAGAATTCGTGATGTTGATTCAAGCGGGTCAACAGCAGGATATAGCCCCAGTTCCGAGAGGTCTCTGGAGAGGTGCGTAGATGCATCCAGGTGGGCGAAGGTGGTAGCGGGTGCAGGGTCAGTGAAGTCATCTGCGGGGACATAGATTGCCTGAACGCTGGTTATAGAGCCCCTGTGAGTAGAGGTAATTCGTTCCTCCAGCTCACCCAGGTCAGTTGAGAGCGTGGGCTGATAGCCAACCGCTGAGGGCATCCTGCCAAGAAGCGTTGAGACCTCCGAGCCCGCCTGGACGAACCTGAATATATTGTCAATGAAGAGCAAAACATCACAACCCATTTCATCGCGGAAATACTCAGCCATCGTCAAAGCAGAAAGCCCCACTCTGAACCTGGCGCCTGGCGGCTCGTTCATCTGCCCAAAGACCATAGTGGTCTTTGCAATAACACCCGACTGTTTCATCTCCAGCCAGAGGTCGTTTCCCTCCCTTGTTCTTTCACCCACTCCGGCAAAGACAGAATAACCTCCATGCTCGGTAGCAATATTTCTTATCATCTCCATAATAAGCACGGTCTTACCCACACCTGCACCACCGAACAAACCCACCTTGCCACCCTTAGAGAACGGTTCTAAAAGGTCTATCACCTTGATGCCCGTCTCCAGAATCTCCTGTCTGGTGTCCTGTGCCACCAGTTCAGGGGGAGGTCTATGAATGGACCACATCTCTTTGGTCTCAACCGGTTCTAACTCATCTATTGGTTCACCCAGAACATTGAACACTCTACCCAGTGTCTCTGCCCCCACCGGCACTTTTATGGGTGCCCCAGTATTTACAACCTTATCCCCCCTCTTAACCCCGTCAGTGGATGCCATGGATATAGCCCTCACCCTGTTCTCACCCAGCATCTGGGCAACTTCCACCACAATGGTCTTGCCTTTCTTCTTCACCTCAAGTGCATAATTTAATTCAGGCAAATACTGGGGCTCAAACTCCACATCCACCACCGGTCCCATAACCCTAACTACTCTACCTATCTTCTTCTCTGCCATAAATGAAACTCCCTACCAATAACTGTCTAAATTCCTCCACTCACCGCTTCAGCGGTACCAACAATATCAATCAATTCCATAGTTATAGATGCCTGCCTCTCTTTGTGGTATCTCAATGTCAGTGCATCAATTTGCTCCTCACAGCGTCTTGTAGCCATATCCATCGCCACCATCCTCGCACCATGCTCACTCGCCGTCGATTCCTGCAAAACCCTCCATATAGTAACATTTACATACATCGGTAAAATGACATGCAGGATACTGGTCTTGTCGGGCTCATAGATATATTCTACTGGAGGTGGTTCAGCAGGAACAAATGTCCTGATGGGCAGGATACACCTCTCAATGACCACCTGCCTTCCTGCGCTATAAAATTGGTGGTAGAGGGCGGTTATCTCCTTATAATCGCCAGCGACGAAGCTATCTATGAATATCTCTCCAATCGCCACCGCATCCTCATAGTCAATCCTGGGTTGAAAGCCGGTATATTCTGCTACCACAGGGTAATCATGCTTGCGAAAGTGGTCTCTGCCCTTCTTACCGATGGCGATAATATCAACCTCATCACCCTTTTCCCTAAAGTTCTTTATCACCAACTCCGCCTTCTTTATGATATTTGAATTGAAGGGACCACAAAGACCCTTATCCGATGTAAATACAGCGAGTAATATCTTTCCCTCCTCCTTGGTTCTCAATAAAGGGTGTGGTTCCTCCTCGTATCTAACCAGACGCTGAATCATAGACATAAGGCGGTCGGAGTAGGGTCTCATAGCATAAAGGGCATTCTGCGCCTTCCTCACCCTAACCGATGCAACCACCTTCATAGCGCTTGTAAGATGGTGGGTCTTCTCCACCCCCTTAATTCTCTGTCTCAATCTTCTCAGATTTCCCAACATCTCAACCTCAAAAGGAAGAAGATTATATAAATCAAACTGCCTGAATTAAAACTACAAATCTTATTCTACATCAATAACCATCCGCTCAAGATGCTCGCCCCACATCAAATCTGAAGATATTATGGTCGCATCTGTGCATGTCCCCAGACGATAGTCAAGGGAATAACTACCCTTCTCCTCTGTGGTCTTTATCTTGAATACCACATTCACCTTGCCATTCTTCATCTTCTCGGTCACTTCATAGCCCTTTGTTGTGATGAAACCGAACCACTCATACCCCTCAGGCGTTGGATATTCAAGGTCCAATGCGGTTCCAAGCCGCTTCACTTCGTCCAGTTGTCCCTCTACTGTCCCCTCAAAGTAAGCATCTTCAATCTCCCATCCTTGTGGAATAAGAACACCCGCTATTCCATAGTAAACACTACCCTCCAGGTCGGTCGTGTCCCCAAGCAGACCTGTTACTTCTACCTTGAAATTCTCACCTGCTTTTACATTATCCTGCTGTGAAATCTGCTCAATATTTATGCATCCCAAAAGTGCTATCAGAGCATATATTGGAATAAATAATGCACCTCTCATCTATCAAACCTCCACATAAAATAAAGGATACAACAAGACCTGATGATGTCTTATTCCTCCTTTATTTCTATCTTCTCCTTCTTCTCCTTAGATATAAAATTCTTATAAACATACTTTCTGGTGATATCGTTCAATTTCTCCAGCTCTACTGGCTCAAGCTTACCAAATCTTCTTATCTTGTCACCAAACTCAGAATAGTTCTTCTTCATATAGTCAATGAACTTGCTCTCAAATTCGCTTATCCTGTCAACATCCACTCGGTCAAGAAAGCCCTCCACACCTGCATTTATAACCATCACCTGTTCTTCCACCGCCATCGGCTCATATTGGTCCTGCTTCAACAGTTCAACCAATCTCCTTCCTCTTTCTATCTGTTCCTGTGTCGCCTTATCCAGTTCTGTTCCGAAACTTATGAACTTCTCCAGCTCTCTATATTGCGCAAGGTCTAATCTCAAACCACCCGCAACTTTCTTCATCACCTCAACCTGTGCATTACCACCTACCCTTGACACAGAGAGACCAACATTGATAGCAGGTCTTATGCCAGCATAGAACAGGTCTGCCTCCAGATATATCTGACCATCGGTGATGGAGATAACATTGGTGGGTATATATGCAGTCAAATCGCCCGCTTGGGTCTCTACAATTGGTATTGCGGTGAGAGAACCCCCACCCAGCTCATCCGACAGTTTCGCCGCCCTCTCCAGGAGCCGTGAGTGCAGATAGAATATATCGCCGGGGAATGCCTCCCTACCGGGTGGTCGTCTTAAAAGAAGCGACAACTGGCGGTAAGCCCAAGCATGCCTTATCAGGTCATCATAGATTATAAGGGCGTGACCCCCCTTATCTCTTATCTCCTCACCAATGGCACAGCCCGCATACGGTGCAATATATTGCAGTGTTGCCGGGTCAGATGAGCCAGCATGAACCACTGTGGTATAGTCCATAGCCCCATGCTCTTCCAGCGTCTTTATAACCCGGGCTACAGTAGAGTTCTTCTGACCAATAGCAACATAGATACACCTCACATCCCCGCCCCTCTGATTTATTATGGTATCTATACATATTGCCGTCTTTCCTATACCCTTGTCGCCGAGTATAAGCTCTCTCTGACCCCTACCTATTGGTATCATTGCATCTATCGCCTTTATCCCTGTCTGAAGTGGCTCCTTAACCGGCTGTCTCTGAACCACATTGGGAACCTCGCCCTCCACCGGTCTATAATTATCGGTCCTAATCTCACCCTTACCATCAAGTGGTTTACCCACCGGGTCAATCACCCTGCCGGCAAGCTCCTCACCTACAGGAACCTGCAGAATTCTCCCCGTCGCCTTTACCTCATCACCTTCCTGTATGCCTACATCCTCGCCAAGTATTACGACACCTACCATGGTCTCATCAAGGTTGAAGGCAAGACCATAAACACCGTTCTCAAACAGCACCATCTCCGATGCCATAACTCCCCACAGACCATATACGCTGGCTATACCATCACCAACAGAGATGACGGTTCCCTTCTTTTCCAGTTCAAGGCGCTCACTCGCTCCCTCAATCTCCATGCTGATAATCTTGCTTATCTCATCAGCCCTTATATCCATAGACCTCCTTCCTCAACCTGTTCAACCTGCCAACCACAGTTCCATCAACTACAATGTCATCATATCTTATAAGCATCCCCCCCACTACTGATGCTTCTATCGTCTCCTTCAACCTCACCCTCTTCCCCAGCTTCGCCGAGAGCATTCCAGTCAAATCCATCAAGATATCCGTATCTACCTTATTCGCCGATACAACCTCCACCAGTGCTATATCCCTCCTCTTCCACATCATCCTCTCCATCTCATCGGCTATTAGAGGTAGGAGAAATATTCTCCCATTCTCATTTATCACATATATGAATCGTCTGAGTGTTCTATCATAACCCTTCACAAATGGCTTAAGAAAATCCCACCTTTTCTCCACACCCAGGAGATTAAAGCTCTTCAAAATATTTACCGGCACCCTTTCCTGAAAATCCTTCCAGAAAGACCTCAAAGATGTAATATACTCTTCAACCTTCCTGTTGTCCTCAACCAGGTTCAATACCCCTTTCGCATACCTTCTCGCTATCACAATCTCTTCCATCTCACTCCTTGAACTGCATACCGCTCATCTCATCAAGAAACCTCTCTGCTAACCTTCTGTCCGACTTCTTATCTATCTTCTCCTCCAGTATCTTCCTCGCCACTATGATTGAAAGGTCAACCGCATAGTTCCTTACATCCTCCATCAGGCGCTTTCTCTCCTCCTCGGTCCTCCTCTTGGTATATTCAATAATCCTGTTTGCTTCTTCCTGGGCATCAGAGATAATCTTGTTGCGTATCTCATTCGCCTTGAACTCTGCATCCTTCTTCATCTGCTCTATCTCTTTGTGTATCTCTGAAATCTTCTTCTCATACTGACCCTTCAATGTCTCCGCATCCTTAATCTTCTTCTCCGCATCCTCAACCTCCATCTCCACCTTCCTTCTCCGCTCGTCAATCATCCTGATTACAGGGTTATAGACAAACCTATACATAAGATAGACGAATATGAGGAAGACGACTATCTGGTAGATGAGCAGTACTGGGTGTATCTCTATCATAGGGACTTACATACCCCCCTCTACATACATAAACGGTCAACCTACCACATACTTGGTGAACGGATTTGCGAACAGGAGTATCAACACTACGACCAGGGTGTATATAGCAAGCGTCTCTATGAATACCAGAGCGAGTATCATCTGAATCTGAATCTTCCCACTCGCCTCGGGTTGTCTGGCAACTGCCTCCATTGCCGAGACCGCCGCTCTTGCCTGACTTATGGCAGCGCCAATGGCTGCAATCGCCATAGCAAAGGCAGATGCCACGGCGATGCTCATAAAATATATGATGGGTGAAAACTCACCCTCTTCCGCCTCAGTCGTCTTCTCCTGTTTGATATCAGCAGAATGCGTCGTCACCTCTGTCTCTGATGCCTCTTCCTGAGCCAGGGTCAAGGTTGCAGGGATTGACAACATCATAATAAGTAAAGTAATAGTTAGTGCTTTTCTCATAACCACGCTCCTTTCAAGATAAAAATAAACTTATTTATGTTCCTCCTCGCCCCATCCAGCAGCTCCAGCAAAGTATATTGTTGGAAGAAGTGCAAATATAAACGCCTGAACAAAACCAGTTATTAGTGTAAGAGGCAAAATGACTACCGTTATTGGTATATAGTATATCATTGAGGCAATCTTGTTTATCACTGCAATTAAAATCTCCTCACCCCTTATGTTACCGAAGAGACGGATAGTAAGTGACACGGGTCTGGAGAACTCACCTATGGTTTCAAGGACGAAGAAGAGGGGAGACAGAGCGAGAACTGGACCCATTCTATGCTTAAGGAAGTTCTTAAAACCAATGTGCATAATACCAACCACAGGCGTTGCGAAGAATACGATAAGCGCAAGAGCCAGATTGTGGGTTAGATTGCTGGTAGGGCTCACGCAACCTGGGATAATGCTTATCAGATTTCCCACCAGCACATAGATGAACAAACTGGCAATCAGAGGAAGATATCTACTGCCTCCACTGCCAATCGTCTCCTCCATAGTATTTGCGAGCCAATTGAGCGTGCCCTCCAGTATTATCTGCCAGCGCGTAGGTCTCTTTAGTGATATGCCTCTAACTATGAAAAGCGATGAGATGAATATCAAAGCCATTACAATAAGTGCATTAGTAAATATTACTTGGTCTTGAAACCCAAGACCAGGGAAGGGAATTCCAAACTCAAGCCCTACTGGTAAACCCTCAATCAACGAGCCCCCTTACTATGCCTCTTTTGGAAACCTTATCAACCTTCTAATCAAAACCAATATTACAACAGCACTGGACATCACTACACCAATAACCAACGCAAGAGGGTCAATCCTCCCAAATCTAAATAGGAGATATAGTATAGCACCCAGTAATAAAAATCTCAACAATCCAATGCCAGCAATAATATATCTCGCCCTTTTCCTCTTAATAACTCCATATATTGAATATACCAGAATTCCCACGACCAGCAGGAATAAAATATATCCTATTAGAACACTATACGCAAAACAACCAAAGATTATTGACATTATGACCATAGGAACAACTGGGATGACTGTTATCAATACATCAATCTTCTTCATCATAAGCATCATTTCAACATAATCCCTATCATTATTGTTTTATAGATTCCATAGGCGCTTCCAACAAACAGGAATATCAGTGTGAATAATGGTTCCTTCCCCGTCATTTTATCAATCAGCATTCCTAAAATCAGACCACCAAATATGGAACCAACCAGATATGCACTGATGTTCATTATCAATGCTATCTTTCTAAACGGTATCTTTTTTGCCATACAAGAAGATTATACTATTTTTCTGATGAGATTAAAAATTAACGAGATTATCTGAGATATGATTGAGCGAGTTCCCAGTATCCCAGCGCCCACTCCTCATTCTTTTTCAGTGTATCTTCTGGTAGTTTCTTGACCACCGTACCAGGGATACCGAGAACCAGAGATAGCTCAGGTATCTCCCTTCGCTCTGGAACGACAGACCCGGCGCCAACGATTGAACCACGACCAATCTTCGCACCACTGAGGACAATTGCCCCCATACCTATAAGGCACCTATCGGCAATCTCACAACCATGCAATATGGCATTGTGTCCCACCGTAATATACTCACCGAGTATAGCCGGCATGTCATGGTCAATGTGTATGACTGTATTGTCCTGTATATTGGTATACCTGCCTATCTTGATTGGTTCTATATCGCCTCTTAGAACAGCACCGAACCAGATGCTGTCAAAATCGCCAATCTCAACCTCGCCTATTATCTCGGCGGATGGTGCAACAAACGCCTTCGGAGAAATCACTGGAACCTTACTCTCAAATGGCACCTTCATATACAAACCTCACAGATGACTATTTTCTTGTCTCGGGTGGCATAGGAGCCCTTGATATATTCAACCTTATATGGCAGGTCAAGCATCTGAGTGCCTCCACCTCTGCCTGCTCTTCACTATATCCAAGCTCCACCTCACTGAAGCCCTTCAATCTATCATTAACAGGAAGAGATGGCATCTCTACCCTCTCCCAGTATGCAAAGCCCTCATCCCTTCCCAGACAGGCAATCTCCTCATCTTCTGGTATGAACATTACATCAATATTGCCCTCCCCACCAAGATACTTATCTATTGATATAGCTGCTCTTCTACCATCCCTTATTGCCTCAATGACCGTAGCAGGACCACTCACAACATCACCTCCGGCAAAGACCCCCTCCCTCGGCGTGGCAAGTGTCTCCTCATCCACTTTAATCGTATTCCACCTTGTCAATGGAAGACCCAACTTCTCGGGAACCTTCGGTCTCTGCCCAATAGCCATTATCAGCCGGTCAACCTCAACAGTGAACTGACTACCATCAATTGGAACTGGCCTCCTTCTACCACTGGCATCGGGTTCAC
>QMNJ01000055.1 GCA_003647715.1 Candidatus Coatesiibacteriota bacterium | reverse complement strand
TTATCCGATTGGCTCAAATATGACACCTTCATTGATAGAGTTAGAAAGATTACATCATCTCGTCTATTTCCGCTGTGCCTGTTTCTATCTTTAACCGTCATATATGTCACCGTCAAAATCTTCTACACCCTCACCTTCATTAACTGGGCAAGGGACATAAGCGTCTATGAGTATGCCTTCTTCAACACACTAAAGGGCAGGTTCATGTACTCACCGTTTCTGAACAAATGCTACTTCGCCGAGCACTTCTCACCCTTGCTCCTCACCGCTCTACCATTCTACGCGGTAATTCCATCTAAATACACCCTGATTATATGGCAGTCGGTGCTTCTGGCGGGTACGGTCATACCTGCCCTCTACCTGACCCAAAAACTGTGGGACGACAGCATCTCATCAACCTTCTTCACCGTGGGTTTGGTAACATCCTCCGCATTCTCACTGGTCCTCACCTGTGATGTCCACCAAGAGGCGGCATATCCACTTCTATTTCTCATCTCCATCCTGGCGCTTCTGTCAAGGCGAAAGGGCTGGTTCATGGTGAGCATACTCCTGCTGTTGACGGTCAAGGAAGACGCGCCGATATACGCTGGCTTCATCGCTATCTCAGCAATCATATACCGCAGATGGTGGAAAGTTGGAATCATCTGCCTTACCATATCCATCTCTTACTGGTTCGCAACTATATATGTGATTATGCCCGCTTTCGGTGCAAAGGGCTTTGGTCCCCCACAGATAATCTCAAGATGGGGTCAATATGGTTCATCTATCGTTGAGATTGCAATATGGTTACTCACTCATCCAGTGGAAGTGATGAGAATGATATTCAGGTATGAGGTCTTACGATTCATACCTCAACTGATATTCACACCCCTATCCTCACCATGGGTTCTCATTACCCTTCCATATCTATTAATCCATGCCACCAGCAATATGGAGATACAATATAATTTTACCGCCTATTTTGGCGCACCTTCATTGACCCTCTTCGCCATAGCCAGTGTCTATGGCATCAAAAACATATCATCATGGCTGTCTAAATTGAGGGTGAACAAGAATAAGGTGATACTGTTCGCCTCTATGGCAGTTATGATAATCAACATCGGGCACCTGAATTTAGTTCACATTGACAGGGACACTCTCATTGCCAGGAAGATTCTTTCACAGATTCCCGATGATGCATCACTTTCAGCACAGGAGCATATCTTTCCACACCTTCCTCCACGCAGGGAGATACACATACTTCCCGAGATAGACAGTGCAGATTATGTCTTCATTGATACAGGTTTACTCTCAGGTATATTCAGCAGGACGGATGCGATTGTTTGCCTGCGGGACCTGGTAATCAAAGGCGAATATGAGGTGATTGAGAAGGGTGGCAACAGATTTTACCTGCTCAAGCGTAAAGATGATGTTATGATGAAGGAGACAATAAATAATTGAAATTTTTGAAACATAAACTATAATCTTATTAGTTGAGGGAGGTCAATACCAGTGAGAGTTACTATATGTTTTACATGTATTACAGTGTTAGCACTATTAATCCCCTTGCTTGCGTTCTCAAGTGAATACAGTGGATATGCCTCCGAGTTCTTAAGGGTGGAGGTCGGTGCGGCGCCTTCGGCGATGGGTGGTGCTTATACATCGCTTGCTGAGGGCTCAATTGCCACCTACTGGAACCCAGCAGGCATCACCAGCACCGAACACATATCAGCTACCTTCTCACACCATGAATGTCTTATGGACCTAAAGCAGGAGTTCGCCGGCTTCACCTTCAAAACGCCAATTGGGGTTTTCGGCACCTCCTTCAATACCTTCACCTATGGAACACTTATTGGCTATGATGAGCAGGGCAATAAGACCCCTGACTTCACAGCAAGGTCTAACTGCTTCTCCGTTTGTTACGCTCGTAGATTCATTGAGCCAGTAGATATGGGATTATCATTCAAGTATATATGGGAGCGAATAGAGACCGCAAAGGCGAATACAATCGCCTTTGATATTGGTGTAAGGGCTAAGATGTTCAATTCATTTCTCATCGGTATGGTCATACAGAACCTGGGTCCAGGCGAGAAATTTATATCTTCATCAAACTCCCTGCCCCTCACTCTCCGTCTGGGTAGCGCCTTCACCCCATACGAGAGCGATTTATTCACAGAGACCGCATCTGTGGACTTCTCAATGGTCAAGAGCGGGAGAAGGTGCCTGCACCTCGGCTCCCAGACAACTCTATACAGAACCATCCACCTTAGAGCGGGCTATAGACATGCATCTGTTGATACTGCAGAGGAATTCACAATGGGGGCGGGTCTATCGTTCAACCGATTAATCCCCGCCTTCAGTGACACCAATATAGAGCTTGACTTCTCACAGACATTCGGCTCGGTTGAGGGATTGGGCAATTTAAGCAGAATTACCATGAGCTTTGAGTTCTAATATACCAATAAGTATCTGAGTGAACAGATAAATAGAAAGAGATGCCACTGATAGAAACTTATAACCTGTCCAAGAGATATGGAGATATTCTAGCTCTCAATAATCTTTGCTTCAAGCTTGAGGAGGGTGAATCGCTCGCCCTTCTGGGTAGAAACGGCGCAGGTAAAACCACCACAATGAAACTCATACTGGAACTTATCAGACCCACCAGTGGAACAATCAAGGTGATTGGGCGTGACCACAGAGACCATAACCTCAGAAGAGAGATTGGCTATCTGCCTGAAGAACCCGCCCTACCTATGTACGCAAAAGCGAAAAATGCACTGCTCTACTATGGTATGCTTCTCGGTCTAGATAGAAAGACGAGAAACAGAAGGGTTGATGAACTCCTGCATAGGATGGGGCTATATGAAGATAGAAACAGAATGCTAAATGAATATTCCAGGGGTATGCAACAGAGAGTAGCATTTGCTCAGGCAATTATTGGTGAGCCGAAGATTCTTATCCTTGATGAACCAACGGCAGGTCTGGACCCTATATGGCGTAAAGAGATAAGAAGCATTATCAAGGAGATGACCAATAGCGGTTGTGCTGCTCTCATATCATCACACATACTTGCGGAGATAGAACTTGAGTGCGACAGGGCAATCATCATTGATAAGGGAAACACCATAAAAGAGGGGAAGATAGACGAATTGATAAGTGTAGGAAGACAGTATAGTGTGGTGGTGAGCGAATTTAAGCGGGGTTTAATCACTGGAATTGAGAAGATAGGGAAGGTTATAGAAATAGATGGTAATAAGTTGAGAATAGAACTTAAGCCCGGGTATTCGCCACAGGACATCATTGAAATAGTGAACAAAAAGAAGGTTGATATCGTCTCCATCTCTATCTTCAAGGTTGCGCTGGAGGATATATTCAGTGAACTGGTGAAGGAGAAGAAGTAGAGTATGATTAGATTCTGTGGAATTATCTATGGCTATTTTTCTTACATAGGCAGAAGAAAGACCTTCTACCTTGTTCTTGGGCTCGGAGTCCTGTTCGTGCTTATATCGGGCTGTTTCTACTCAGAGAATATAACCATCAACCAGCGCCTGATACAGGGGGAGAACCTGATAAAGGTCGTCAGGAGCATCACTCTGTATCTATCTATATTCTGGGGAATGATACTTGGAATACTCATTGGGATATCAACAGCAACGGGCGAGGTGGAAAACAGGCACATTGAACTTGTTCTCTCCAAGCCCATCACAAGAACAGAATATATCCTTGCCCGATTGCTCACTGCTTTCATAATTTCATTCTCCATCACTCTGGTGATGAGCATAATATCATGGGTAATCTACACCCTGCGCCTAAATGTATTTGACTTGAGAATATTCTTGGGTATAGGCATATCCGCACTTGACATAGCATTGATTGTCTCTTTCGTCACCCTCATATCACTGATACTCCCTCGTTTGCTGGCGGGCTTTGTGGGCTTGATGACTTACTTCTTCAGCTTTATCACCGGAATTGATTTTCTCAAGGGTTTTGTCCTTTCTGAAGATGTCCCGACCTTTACCAAGATAATCGCCAGAATAATCTATATAATCGTCCCCCCATTCACCAATATCCATAAGATTGCCAACTCTGTAATGAATCGCGATATGGTCTCAAGAGGTGAATTTTCAAACCTCATTCACGGAGTGCTTTATCTGATTATCTGCCTCTTCCTGATTATTAGCATATTCAGAAGGAAGGAATTTTAGAGATATATTAATCTAAATTATATCAATCCATTAATGTTATTGTAGGGGTCTAATTTATCAAACCCAAACAACCCAAGGTCTTTTAATCTATTCCCCCAGTTTTATCTCCACCTGCTCCAGCGCTGAACTCACCAGTTTGTTGTGCATTGGGAATTCATCGGGTGTATATACCTTTAGCGCCTCAATGTATGACATCCTCGCCTTCTTGAGATTCACCCTTTCATCCTCCACCTCTGCGAGCGCCTCATAAACCTGCCCTAAACTATATTGTGTCATTGCATACGAAATTGGTTCATCACCCAGTGTTCTCACAATTAGGGCTTGATTGAACTCATCTATTGACATTAAAAGATATGCCTTGGTATTCTCCCCAACCTTTGCAAGATTTAAGTATGCAATACCCAGGTTGTACTTGGTAACAGCCCAGTCAAGCGGGTATTTTTCAAAATTGTATACAGTCAGCGATTCCTTATATGATGATACAGCACGCAAGAGGTTTTCCCTAGGGTCCCTATACTTTGACAGCGTCCAGTAAGCGATACCCATTCCATTCTGAACCGCAGCATACTGCACCGGGTAGGTGTCAATGGTAAATATCTCAAGCGCCTGCTCATATAAATCAACCGCCATATCAAGGTTCTCTTCGGGCTTTTCTATATATGACAGGTCTATTAAAGCATCACCCATCTTCATCAGCGTCTCACCATATTCTAACAGATACCTATTTGGTGCAAACGCACTTAGCGCATCTTCGTAGGCATCTATTGCCAACTTCAGATTTTTCTCCCTATCCTGAAATAACGACAACCGCCACAGTGCGATACCAAGATTTCGCTTAGCAATGCCGTAGTTATGGGGGTATTTACCTGCAGTATAGACACTGAGGGCGTCCTCAAAGGCATATATTGATTGATAAAGATTATCTACCTCATTCTCTACCTCAGCAATCTTAAGATAGCATACACCCATATTAAGTCGCAAATGGGCATAGAGTTCTGGCTCACTTAATCTAGAAACATTCGTTAAGACCTCTTTATATGAACCCAGCGCATCCCTATAGAGACCCTCTTTAAGCAACTCATCTGCGAGTTCCTTCAACTCACTCACCAGTGTATCTACATTCTTCTCATCCCCACCTTTAGGAAACGCAATACCACCAAGAAACAGAAGAATCACTATAGTGAAAGACATTAAAACGGTGATATTACTATGAAACAATCTAACCATTCTTCAACCAACCGTCATCCTATAAATTCCCTCTGACCCACTCACCGCCCGAAGTGTGAAAATCCCTTCGCTTCAATCTTCAATCTCTCCCCCATACCAATAAGATACACACCCTCACCTTCAAATGCCCTGCCAACCCTTGTCAACCTGATACCCAATTTTCTAGACAAATTATCTATCTCCTCTGACTTTGAATTACTGGTGGTGAAAAGAAGTTCATAGTCCTCACCCGCATAGAGAGCGACCTCCAATAGGTCAAAATCCTTCATCTCTGAAAAGCGAATAAGCTCCGAAGAGATGGGCAGTGTATCTCTATCAATCTCAATTCCTACACCCGACGACGCAGATAAGTGGTTAAGGCAGATAGAGAGTGAATCAGATGTATCTATACAGGCATTTGCAATACCCCTTTCCGCCAGAGAAAGTCCCAATTCCACACGGGGGAGGGGAGTTATATGCCTTTCAATGGCTCGCCCCCATCTCTCTGCCTCAGCGGATTTCCTGTTTAGACCACCTTTAAGAAGTTCAAGACCCACATAAGAGAGCCCAATCTCACCACTAATGTAGATATCATCGTTCACATTCACCCGAGAGCGTTGAAGCACTCTTCCCTCTGAGATGCCAAAGCAGAATACTGATAAATTCACCGATTTTGATGAAGTAGTGTCCCCCGCAATACACTTGATATTGAGCGCCTCCTGTGCCCTATAAAGCCCTTCCGCAATCTGCTCAACAACATCCATATCCACATTCGGAGGGAGCCCAAGGCAGAGCATATAGAATTGCGGTTTTGCCCCCATCGCACATATATCGGAGACCGTGGCATAGACCGCCCTTACCGCCATCTCCTGATATGTGAAATAATCGCCACCAAAGTGAACACCCTCAATATACTGGTCACAGGTGATAACATAACGACCTTCTTTCAGGTCAACGACGAATGAATCATCACCTGGATACAATGGGTTCTCACCTTCGCCATATAGACGGGATGCTACCAATCTAATAATTTCATCTTCTTTCATCACTTTATGAAATAGAATGCAATTGCAAACACAAGGTATAGCCCAATCAACTGGACACCTTCAAGCCAATTCGTCTTGTGGTCAACAGTTACCAGAACCAGAATAAGGGTGGACAGCGATATAGCAATCACCTCCAACAGGTGGAAGTTTAAGTCCATTGGAACGCCATAGACGAATCCAAATATCACCGCAAGCGGTGCTACAAATATAGCAATCTGCTGGGCAGAGTTTATACATATAGAGAATGCTAAATCCATATTCTTTCTCCAGGCGAAGAGAAGCGCTATAGAGTTTTCAGCAGCATTACCAATGAGGGCAAGGACAACCGCCCCCATAAACAGCTCACCCCAGCCCAAACTCTTAAGAGTCGGCTCAACGGTGTTTATCAGTATCTCCACCACACCTATCATAACTGCGGTTGTTATAACAAGATAGATTACTGACTTCTTAAATCCCCAGTTAACCAGTCGGTGAGAAATACTTTCAGTATCTTTGAATAATCCTCTGTGAGTTCTGAATAAGAATATGAGACCGGCGAAATAAATGACTATCAGAATAATACTCACCAGCAAACTGAATGACTGGCTCATGCTTTTAGTGAAGCCCTCCACCGACAGGTGAGTTAATATTGACGGTATGAGAAGGGCAGATATCACCAGTGCCATCATGCTGTTGTTGAGCATCGCCATATTGGGATTGAATTTCAACTCCTTATACCTGATACCGCCAAAGAAGAAGGCACCACCGAGGACAAACAGCGAATTACCGATGATGGAGCCGGTGATTGACGCCTTCACAATGGTTATTAACCCCTCCTTTATTGCAAGTATGGCTATAAGTATCTCGGCACCGTTGCCCAGTGTAGCATTCAAGAACCCACCCCATGCGCTACCCATTCGCTCCGCAACCGCCTCGGTCGCCCATCCAAGGAGAACCGCCAGAAAAACAAGAGCGACACCACTTACAGCAAATATATATCCCGGATGAACGTCTATGTAATAAAGAATAAAGGTCAAACCAGATAGAAGAAAAGATAATATAACAGTTACTCTGGTCATGGGTCACTTGAACACCTTCTTTAACACCTTACAGGCATGCTCTGGTGTTACGGGATTGATATAGAAACCGGTGCCCCACTCAAAACCAGCAACCCTTGTAAGACGAGGGAGTATCTCAAAGTGCCAGTGGTAGTCCTCTTCAACGGTGAGCCAGTAACCGGGACGAGGTGTTCTCAACGGGGCATTGTGCAAAAGCAGATTATAAGGTGGGTCACCCAGAATCTCTTTGTATCCACCCAACAACTTCTTGAGGAGACCAGCCAGAATATATAGTTTCTCATCAGATACCAATTGAAAATCAGCCAGGTGTTCCTTCGGTAGAATCCAGACCTCATAGGGAAACCTCGCAGCATAGGCACTCAATACAACATAGTGCTCATCCTGATATATCACCCTTTTCTTATCTCTTAATTCCTGATAGATATAATCGCAGAAGATACAGCGCTCCTTCTCACAATAATACTCCTTTGAAGCATTAAGCTCCTCCTTCACAACCATAGGCGTAATAGGCGTTGCAATTATCTGTGAATGTGAATGAGGCAAGCTGGCGCCTGCTTCAATACCCTTGTTCTTGAACACAAGTGCATACCTCAACCTATCGTCTTTATCCAGGTCAATTATCCTCTCCTTCCACGCCCTGAGGACAAGGGTGATATTGTCCTCAGAAAGTTCGCCTAATGTAATATCATGCCTGGGTGTTTCTACCACCACCTCATGGGCGCCCGTGCCAGATACCTTGTCTAACAAACCAAAACCCAATCTTTCTATATCTGCCTCTACCCTCAGCGCTGGGAACTTGTTCGGGATAACCCTCACATCCCAGCCGGGCGTATTGGGCTCCCTGCCAGGAGCACCATAGGCGATAATCTCGGGGGGCGTCTTGCTCTCATTCCCCTCACAGAATGGGCAGTTCTCAATCTTTGAATCCTTCCTCGCCTCAACCTTCGCAAAATGCGGTCTAAGACCCCTCTCGGGGGCGATAATAACCCACCTTCCGACAATTGGGTCTCTCCTTAACTCACTCACTTCTCAAACTCACCTCTCGGTATCTTAACAGATAGATATTCGGGTGGAATATATCTAACATTATAACATCTCTGTGATAAGAAAAACTTAACACCTTTCTCATACGCCTTCTGCGATTTTATGCTTATGATAACATCACTACCGCTACCTTTCATAGAGAAATACCACGCCTCATCAACCGTCTGATAGAGACGGGTGAACCTGCCTTTCAATGTCTTCAACCCGCTCTTCAAAACGGTCTTCAACATAATCTTGGGAACCACCGCATAGAGAACCCCTGGGGGCTCTGCCACCTCCGGCTCCGGCTCTACATAGTAATTATGCCCATCCCTTGCCCTCACATACTTACCTTCAAGGATTTCAAAATCAGGGTCTTTTAACAAATCAACCACCCAGGTCTCCCTCGCCCAGGGTATCTTAACCTCGCATATGCTAATCAACTCATCTATGGCAACGAAACCCCATTCATCGGGTGAGAGACCGGTCTTATCAGGATTATCACGCAGTATCTTTAATACCATTGTTTTAAGTTTTTCCCTCTCGCTTCTGGTTAGTTTGCTCATAACTATCAATTTTAATATAGATATTGCGAGATTAAAT
>QMNJ01000054.1 GCA_003647715.1 Candidatus Coatesiibacteriota bacterium | reverse complement strand
TATATATCTTGCCCCTATATGAAAGTCATTAAGCTCTTTTAGAATATAATAACAATTAAGAAGGTGATAGAGAAAGTAAAAGGATATTGAAGTAATAATTTTCTTTATATTACTCTATATTCCCAATAAAATTCTATCTACTCTGGCGCTGGAATAATAAATACCTGTCCCGGGTATATCCAGTGCGGGTCTTTAATCTTATCTCTGTTTGCGTTGTATATTAACGGCCACCTGAACGGGTCGTGGTAGGCGAAGCCGGCGATGATGAACAGGCACTCGCCTTCAACTACAGTATGCTCCTTAGGCCATTCACCTGTCATCTCCTTCTCAACCTCAGGCATTTCTTCAAGTTCTGCCACCTCCACCACTTCTGCTACCTCCTCAATCTCAGGCACCTCTTCAACAGGGATGACATAAGCGGACAACACCATTGGTCCAAGTATATCCACCTTCGTCTCAAAGTAGTAATACTCATCATCTGAATAGGCAAGCACGGGTATATAATCAAGAATCTCCTCTCCCGCTACTGATACCAGACGGAGGCGAATGTTGTCAGAGGTGATATTATAGTCATCAATCCACTGTCTCTCTATTCTGGTGATGACCCTGATGCTGTCCACATCTAAGGGCGAGAAACTGCTGTTCACCTTCACCAACCCGTATTCCACCTCCTCGGGCGCCTCAATCTCATCAATATCAATCTGGTTCGGGGAAAGCTTGCTTTTGGCATCAACCTGTAGTTTATACTCCATATCCCTGTCAGCCCTGACCACCACCTCACTCAGCAGTTCATCCTTGAAGTGGAATGTATAGGTCTTCAGCTGTCTCTTATCCTTAAATATTCTCTGTGACCTGCCGAATATGAAGGAGAGACCCGCTCTATGCGTCCCTATGGTGTCTGACATTCGCTCTCTGTCGAGAGGCAGTTGGAATGCATAGTCAAAGGCAAAGTCCAGGTTTTTGCCAGGGAATTTCAGACCCAGACCGCATGACAGGTTGTCCTCATCATAGCCCGCCCTTATCTGCATCCTCTCCCTGAACAGTCCGGTCTCAAATCCGAAGCAGAATGATATATCGCTGTCATTGGTATTCCAGTATCTGTTGTAGCTAACAGAGAAAGACGGTCTTATATGGTGAATATTGAAACCGAGGTCAAATCTCGCTTTAAGAGGAAGAATATTATCCTCGCCGAGGCTGAATGTGGGTTTGTTGATGTTGAAGAAGGATAGTCCCATACTCACCGGGTTAACCGGTCTCATTAGTAACCCCACATCAACACCCAGGGTCTGACTGTGGTAATCCCCCTCAAATGCCGGGTCATCTACTATGCCCGAGTTCTCCCGATATAATCTGGTGAACAGGTTTATGTTGGCGCCAAGAGATATTCTCCCCGGGGAGATGAAGGAGTTGGCATAACTTGCTGATACTATGAAGTCGGTTTTCAGGTCATCTAAATCCGTTCTAGCATTAATGCCAAAAACACCTAATCTCCCCCCGGGCTGAACATAGCCGAGATAACCGGAGGTCAGTTCACCATCATCTAAACCCCAGTATAACTTGGTGAACGATGTCTCAACCACCTGCTTGCTTATCAGGGAGAGAAGCGAGGGGTTAAGCCCTATACAGGAAGGTAGAGGGTATCCAAGTGTCAGGACACCACCCATTCCGGAGCTCGCCACACTTGGTTGAAACTCAAAGTTTGTTAGACCAAATCCAGCAAGCAGAACAGATATTATCAGCACCACAAAAAATTGATATTTGTAACTCAATATCATGGTCAACTCTAAAAATTTAATTACCCTACAGGTTAATCGCACTACTGTATATATACCCATCTACTATGAGATGATAGAAAAACGCATCCTTCCGCACCTGCCTTCCGCTCTCATCCTTTCCATACCAGATGGGTTCACTGCTCTCAGTATGATGAACTCTATCACCGCCGACCCCGTATAAATCAAGCACATGGGTGCCTTCATCACCGTCAAGAGTGAGGCGCACCACATCTTTTATGCCATCACAATTGGGAGTGAAGGGGTCTGTTTCCTCAACAAGCATGATTGTGCCTATATGAGATTTCTTTGGGGTCTTTTTCCCGATGCCCGATGAATTTGTGTAATAATCAGTTGAATGAAAGTTTGAAACGAATGATAAAGCAAGTGCTAATATGACCTGTAAGGATATAAATACTAAATATTTTATTAACATCAGCATCTTTATTAAACCCTTGATTCTATTATTCTTATTATAAATATATCACAATTAATTCAGTTTGATGTATGAAATTGCATTATCTAATATCCATGAAACTTATATTACTGTTAGAAATCTCTCAACACCATCCACCAGAAACCTGCCGCCACAGTTCAGATAAACCCTGTGCGGATTAATGTTCTGAGGCACCTTCTTCATACCAATGCTTTCATCATTGACAATCAACTCCACCAGACCGTCAGACCTGACCAGAAAGGGAATGTCCACCATCTCATTAAAAGCTTCCCGTTGAATGTTATTGATACTACATACTACCACTATTGCACCTTCGCTCACTGAATTTATACCTCCATATATCATACTTGCAGTGCATTCCCCTTTATGACCAATCATCATATCTTTTAATTCCGCCTCCGCAACTTTTACCGCCTCACCTGAGCCAGAGAGCCACACATAACAAATAGGGTTATCATCATAGGCAGATAATTTCGCAAGTAAGGGGCTTATAAACACGCTACCAGTGAATGCGGTCAAAGTGCTCAACTTCTTCAATGCATTGATGTAGCCATCAATATCCCCAACCCTGAGGGCAAGGGTTTTCACAATCTTTTTCTCAGGTTCAATGCGAATAACTAAGCTTTTTATCACCCCATTAAGCCCGAAAGACCCCACATACATAGAATTGAGATTATATCCAGCGACACCCTTGAGAGTCCGCCTGCCCGTGAAGAACTCATCACCCTTATTGTCAATAATCTCCAGACCAAGAAGCGAGATGTTCAACCGTGATGGAAATCTCAGTGGTGCTGAAAAACCGCAGGCAATGCAGGCGCCGATGGATGACCCAATCACTCCCCTAAGCGATTGGACCTCCATCCCCACCTGGTGAAGCTCCTCATTCAAATCCCTCACCTTATATGTGCTTCCAACCTCTACAGTCAGGCGCTCTGGTCGTATTTCTATTGTTGGCTTTATCTGTGAAATATTAACCGGCTTCATATCAAGCCCCTCAAGGGGTATGAATCTTCCGCTCCCTATAGGTATTACCCTATCTCCATTCTCAAACGCCTCCCTTATCACCTCTGCAACCTCAAAAAATGAATCAACATTGATTGCATTGCTCAGGAAAGTGTCCAATTTGTCTTTGCCCGATTTTAACCTCTCTACAATCTTACTTAATTCCATCTATCTGAACCTCACACTCACACCAAGCGCCTCAGCCATATCCGCCGCACCTGTAAGGTCTGCTCCAGAGCTCTCTACAAAGCTGACCCTGACCTCCTTGTTAAGCGACTTCGCCCGCTCTATGCTTTTGAGAACCTCCTTATATGCACCCTTATAGAGCGGTCTGCAGATTCGGTTATATTCCTCCCCGTTGGTGGCATTCAAACTGATGGAGAATACATCCACATAGTTTGATACATATTCAATGGCATCAACCCCGTGATAGAGGCGGGCAATTCCATTTGTATTAACCCTCACCCTTCCCCCCCTCTCCTTGATATATCTCGCCACCTCCCTCACCAGGTCATACCTTATCAACGGCTCTCCATAACCGCAGAAGACAATCTCCTCATACTCGCCAGGGATACCTATCGCCTTTATCACCTCATCAGGTGTTGGCTCCACCCTCAGTTTGAGATAATAACCCCCCAGTCCATCTCTAAAGTTCCTGATACAGAAAGAACACCGGTTGGTGCATCGGTTGGTGACATTGAGATACAACCTGTCACCCAGTTTATAAACAATATCACCTCCGTGGTCAATATCTATATTGAAAAAGACCCTGGCATTATAGGTGGTGATAAAATATACATCCTCAACGGGAAGCCCCCATAGGTTCGCCAGTTCATCTGCCACATATCTGATGTAAGATGGTTCATTTCTCTTCCCCCTCACATTCTGCGGTGCAAGATAGGGGGCATCGGTCTCAATCAGCAACCGCTCTCGGGGAACTGATGATATCACCTCTCTGGTTCTCACCGCATTTGGAAAGGTGAGAACACCGCCTATAGATATATAGCCATCCATCTCAAGAATCCGAGCAAGGTCTTCATCTCCACCACTGAAGCAGTGAAACAATACCCCCGCCTCAGGCACCCCCTCATCTTCCAGTATTCCAAATACATCCCTATATGACTTTCGGGCGTGGATAGCCAGTGGTTTTTTGAGTTCACTCGCCAGTTCTATATGCTTTCTGAACACACGCTTCTGAACATCCCTGGGTGAATTGTCATAGTGATAGTCAAGACCACATTCGCCAACACCTGCGAACCTTTTATGTGTGGCAAGGGACCTCAGTTTATCAAGAATACTATCTGAGAAGTTCATTGCATCATGAGGGTGGAGCCCTGCACAGAAATACATATTTCTAAGGTAAGGGTCTGAAAGACAGTTTTTTAAATAATATGGTAGGGCAACCTCACCACCGCCCTCTATGAGTATCTCAACCCCTGCCTCCCTCGCCCTTCCAATCACCTCCTCAATGTCTGACGAGAAGTCCTGGTGGGATAGATGGTGGTGTGAATCTGTTATATATGGCTCTGTCTTGAACTCAGGCATATTTCACTCTGGTGTAATGTTTATGCAATCCTGCCTGGAAGGCACTTTATCTCTCTCCTCTCAAAAACAATCTCATCCAAGGGGACAATCAGGTTATCCTCCCCTGTCTGCATATTCTCTTTTGATATCATGACCATCTTCATCAAGGGATAGACATCCCTGACTATCACCTCTTCATCTTTATACATCACCTTTGAGCCAATCTCGGGCATATCCAAGAGTATGCTCTTATAGACATCATACTCAAAGTATAGACAGCACATCAACCGTCCACATAATCCAGATATCTTGGCTGGGATAAGATTGAGTCCCTGAACCTTTGCCATCTGCAAACTAATGGACTCAAAGTCCCTCAGGAAACGGGTGCAACAGATGGGAGACATACATGGTCCAAGCCCACCGACAATCTGCGCCTCGTCCCTCACACCTATCTGTCTCATCTCTATGCGTGTTCTGAACCTTCCTGCAAGTTCCCTCACCAGTTCCCTGAAGTCAACTCTTCCGTCAGCTGTATAATAGAATGTTATCTTATTCCCATTGGGTGCAATAGAGACATTCACAAGTTTCATCTCAAGCCCACACTCACTCGCCATCTGAGTGCATGTCCGAAAGGCGTCCTCACGTCTTCTCTTCAGCCATTCCATTCTCTCTATATCCTCATCGTTTGCCTTCCTAATCTGATAACACTCATCAGGTTCTGGTATCTCATTTAACATCTTATTAGATACCTTGAACAAAGACACACAGAACTCCTCACCCTCCTCCACCTTTGCCAGACATACATCACCTGGTTTTATATCATCATCTGAGAACCCGATATGCTCTCTGGCGATGTCTAAAAAGTGAATAATAAAGTATTCATCCTTCATACACCGATGCCTCCTTTTGTACTCGTCATCATCTCCTTCAACTCTATCATCAACCTGAACAGAGAAACCTTCACATTTATATTTGCTATCAACAACTCATTAGTGCTTCCCAATAGATAGAGAAGTTTGGCATAGGTATCATCTTCAAAATCATCACTGCGATATCTTATATAGTTCAAAAGCATAAGTATTAATTTTTTCGCCCTCTCCCTCTCTATGACAATCTTCGTTGGGTCCAATATACCGACCACATAATTGAAGAACTCACCCTTAGTAATAGAACTGTATAAGCCATCATCTTTCACTATTTCGTCTATTAGACCCGTGTCTCCCCCCGTTGCACCAACAAGCACCTCCGCCTTATCACGGTCAATACCATACATTTCCACTACATGCTCAACTACTGATTGTGTGGGTATCCCGCTCATAAATAGGTGAATGGACCTTGAGACAATGGTCGCCGGCAGTAGGGAGGAGTTTACAACGGTCAGTATTATCACTACATTATACGGTGGTTCCTCAAATACCTTGAGCATTGAGTTCACCGCCTCCTCGGTCATCCTCTCTGCATCCTTTATTATTACTACCTTTCGGTCTGCTTCATTGGGCTTTTTATATACCTCCCCAGCCAGATACCTTACCTCACTGATTTTTATATACCTCTCATCATGCTCTATTTTTATGACATCGGGATGGATACCCTTTTCAATCTTTTTACATTGAACACATTCTCCACAGGCAGGGATTGAGTTTCTATAAGAGCATAGAAGCGCCTTTGCAAACTGCGATGCAAGGCAATACCTTCCCGAACCCCTCTCTCCCTCCAGAATGTATGATGTCGCCACCATATCCTTCTCCATCGCCCTGTTTAGAGCACCAATAAGGTGGACCTGATGCTTTAAGGGGAATGGTAAAACATTTTTATAATTGTTGCTTGCAAACAGCGTTTCCATAGCGCACCGAACAATTGTTTACCGGAATAGAGAGTAAAATATCAGAGATAGAAGTTGAAGGACATTCTAAGGGGGATAATAGCTGCTCTTCGCTCACCATCAACTACTGGTAGATTTAGACCACCCAACCCCGGGTTCTGCAGGTAGTATATAAAACCTGCTGAAAGGTCAATACTCATATTCTTGTCCATAAAGAACTCATACCCTCCGCGCATATCAAGATACCATAGATACCTGTTAACAGAACCAACAGGTCCAAATATTGACAATCTTGATACACCAAGGGCGACCTCGGCGAATGGGGTCTTCTCGCCAGCAACAATGGCTGTAAACCTCACACCGCCTCTCCCGCTCCACAACCTCAGTTTACCCCCGCCATATGCACTGTCAAGTATCTCCGTTGACCTTAATCTCGTGTATTCAATATTACCAAATAGACCAATGTTCCCACTTACTCCAATCCCTGCACCCGCGTTGAATGAAGCCCCGCTCCTGAAGGCATCTTTAACCCAGTTCAGGGTGGGGAGATAGAAACCCACACCCCCAGTTATGTTGAATACACCCGTCTTGTCAATGGTCACAATCTTATACGCCGCAGAAACAGTGGTAAGCGGAACGAAGAACACTATCAATGTATATACCACCAATCTATTCAAAATACACCTCTATTCCGGTAATATAATATAAAAGATGTTAATACAGGGTATCATATTTTGTCAACTGCCTTATTACTCCTTCAGTATATTTTCTATCCTCCCCCCCATAGACATAAGCCAGTTCCCTGCTTCTTCTAATAGACCAAGAGTGTCAGATAAGATGATATCACCATCGCTCATAACCTTCCTTCCACAAACATAAACACTATCTATTGCCCTACTTCCAGCAGACATGATGAGAGCACTCTCAAGATTTGATATCTTCTCTGATATAAAAATCGGGCAAATCTCCGGACTATTTGCATTAAACAGGACGAAACTCGCATTCATACCTTTCTGTAGTTTCCCGATACCTTCAACACCTACCGCCTCTGCACCCATTGAGGTCAAGGCATCAAGAGCATTAGATTCTGTTATTGCACCTGGAGTGGAGTTTAGGGAGTGGATTAGAACCATCGCCTTCGCTTCAGCGAGGATATCCGCTCCATTGTTCCATAGCGCCCCATCAGTCCCCAGAGCAACCTTCGCCCCCTTTCTCAGAAGTTTAGGAATGGGTGTCACACCATCACCTAATTTCATCTCTGATACAGGAGTGCTGACAATCGTTGCAGAATTATCGGCAATCAAATCAATATCCCTATTGGAGAGCCAGCAGGCATGAACCAGAACCGGCTTTCTTCTGAGAAGTCCCGTCTTGTGAAGAAGCTCAATGGGACCTATGCCAAACCTCTCCTCGCATATTGCTATTCTCCATGTGGTCTCAGCCACATGGGCATAGACCTTATATCCCATCCTATCTGAAATTTCCGCAATATCTTTCAAATAACTATAATCAAAGTCCTCCTCCGATGGAGCATTGATAAATACATCTATGCCATTTTCTACCAGCAAGTCAGTAAGCCCGCTCTCAAGACCGGAGATATCAAGAGTAACCGCCCCTCTTACACCTACTGCTCTGAACGGCTCTATGGTCCTCTCGCCCGGATTTCTGAACGAGTGCTCTACAATGTAGGTGGCACCTGCCCTAACCGCCTCTGCATAAGCGAGAGTCCTTGAAAGCACCATTGCGTCTTCGTTCATCAAATCATACAATCTATTGGTCTTATGATACTGCTCTCTGAGAGGCATATTGTCAAGTAGCCCCTTAAACATATAGAAGTCGCCATGCAAGTGAGCATTGAGAAAACCTGGTGTGATGATATAACCACTGCCATCAATCTCTTCATCTGCCTCTAGGTCGCATTCGCCTTCATCGCAGAAGGTGATGATACCATCATCCACCGCAAGAAAACCCCTGAATGGCTTTCTGCCATCCATAGGAATTATTATGGTATCTTTTATCAGCAGGTCGCAGGTCATAGACACCTCATTAGAATCCCAACTCCTTCATCGCTTTCTCTACCGCCTCCTCCATCTCGCTCCTAATTCTATTGAGTGAGTCCTCATCAACTGCCTCAAACCTTAGGACCAGTGCGGGCTGGGTGTTGGACGCCCTCAATAGTCCCCAGCCCTCATCAAGTTCAACTCTCACTCCATCAATATTAACTACTTTGTATTTGCCCTTAAACTCATTATGCACTCTTTCAACCACCTTGAACTTCACCTCATCAGGGCAATCCATCCGTATCTCGGGGCTTGAACTATACTGGGGGAGGGTAGATAACATATCCGAAATCGTTATCTCGCTTTCAGACAGCAACTCAGCGAGGCGCATAGAGGCATAAATAGCATCGTCAAAACCATAATAATTGTCGGCGAAGTATAGGTGACCACTCATCTCACCAGCAAGAAGTGCCTTCTCCTCCTCCAGTTTCGCCTCAATTATGGAGTGCCCGGTCTTCCACATTATTGGAATTCCACCGTGTGCCTTTATGTCCTCTGCAAGCGCCCTGGAACACTTGACCTCAAAGATAATCTTCGCATTAGGGTTCCTCTTGAGGACCTGTCTGGC
>QMNJ01000053.1 GCA_003647715.1 Candidatus Coatesiibacteriota bacterium | reverse complement strand
CTATAACTGCATAGTCCTCAACGATTATATGACCTGCGAGTGCAGATGAATTGGCTATGACGCAGTGATTGCCTATTCTGCAATCGTGAGCGATGTGGACATAAGCCATGATAAGGTTACCGTTACCAATCTCTGTCGTCCCCACCATAGCAGTTCCGCGGTGTATAGTGACAAATTCCCTTATGGTGTTCTTATCGCCTATGACAACATCGGTGTCCTCGCCTGCATACTTCAAATCCTGTGGAATACAGCCAATTGATGCCCCGTGAAATATATGGCAGTCCTTTCCTATGGTGGTTCTTCCATCAATTAGAACACTATCGTCTATTCGGGTTCTTGAACCTATTATCGCTTTGGAAGAAACTATTGAGAAGGGTCCTACCGTAGCATCTTCGGCTATTATGGCTCCCTCTTTTATGATTGCTTGATGATGGATTGACATAAGGGATAGATTACTTATCTACCAGCATCGCTCTATATTCGCCTTCTGCAACTAACTCACCTCTTACATACGCCCGTCCTTTTGTCTCGGATATCTTGTTCTTGAGACGTGTTGTGTGTAGGTCAAATACTAGTGTGTCTCCTGGAAACACTGGTTTTCTGAACTTGGCATTGTTTATACCCAGAAAATAGACGATTTTGCTGGTTGGGTTATTCACAGTGGTCAACAATAAAACTCCCCCTACCTGTGCCATCGCCTCCTGTATTAATACACCAGGCATTATAGGGGTGTCTGGAAAGTGACCTACGAAGAAGGGCTCGTTAAATGTAACATTCTTAACTCCTATTACCCTTCTATTGCCCTCTTTATAGGTAATCTTATCCACCAGTAGAAAAGGATAACGGTGGGGTAGAATTTTCTTTATAGCGTCAATATCATATATTGGGTCTGAATTGGGTGCCTCAAGAATTGGTTGCATATCAAAGTAGTGCTTCAGTTTCTTTATAAATTCAATGTGGCTCTTATGACCCGCCTTTATTGCAACCAACCTTCCTTTGAGGGTTCCTCCAATGAGACATAGGTCACCTATAAAGTCGCTAATCTTGTGATATACAAATTCATTCTTATCCCTAAGTTCTCCCTCCATTAAGCCCTCGTCCGTAATAACAAGAGCATTTTCTGTGCTTCCACCCTTTATAAGTCCCTGTTTTCTAAGTGCTTCTACATCTTTGTAAAAAACAAAAGTTCTTGCTGGTGCGATGTTCTTCCTGTAATTGTCTTCGTTTATGGAAATATGCGCAAACTGTGAGTTAAGAAATTTATGATTGAATGATATGGTATAGGATATAGATAACTCTTCCTCTGGGTAGATAGCAATAGAGACATCATTTTTGGTATATAACACCGGTCTGGATACAGACAGATATCTCTTCTCCTCATTCTGTTCTATTATGCCTGCCTTATCAATCAAATTAACGAAGTCAATGGCAGAGCCATCACAAGCGGGTATTTCTCCTCCAGTATTTTCAATCAACATATTATCTATACCAAGACCATATATTGAAGATAACAGATGTTCAACAGTCATTATCTCTACGCCATCTTTTCCCAGATTAGTCCCTCGAACATAAGAGGTAACATTTTCAATCGTTGCGGGTATGCAAACATCTCTATTGATATCTACTCTCTTAAATATAATCCCGCTGTCTGGGGGGAGTGGTTTGAGATGTATTGATACCTCCTCACCGGTGTGTATGCCCACGCCTCTGGTCTCAACCTCTTTTGATATGCTCCTCTGTTTTGCCATGGTATTTTCTTAATATAGTATTATTTACTCTTATCTCTTTCTACCTTCTTCTCTAGTTCTCTTAACCTATCCATAATTCGGTCGTATCTGGATAGGAATGCCTCAATTCTCTTAGCATCCATTAGTGGTCTGGCAGGGGAGCCCATCCACCGTGTGCCAGCTGGTATATCCTTTGCCACTCCTGACTGTGCTGCAACCTGTGCTTCATCACCAATCCTCAGATGACCTATCACACCAACCTGACCACCAAGTTTGACATTGTCACCTATTATGGTAGAACCCGATATACCAACCTGAGCAACTATTGCACAATTTTTACCAACTTCTACATTATGAGCAATCTGAACCAGATTGTCTATCTTGGTAGCATCACCAATCTTTGTAGCCCCAAGTGTAGCCCTGTCTATAGTGCAGTTAGCACCTATCTCCACCTCATCACCTATGATTACTGTCCCTATCTGTGGTATCTTAAAGAAACCCTTATCGTTATGGGCATAACCAAATCCATCACTACCTATTACAGAACCGGAATGTATTATCACTCTATTACCTATGATTATATTCTCTCTTATTGTGACATTTGGGTGGATAATGCATTCAGAGCCAATTTTGGTGTTAAGACCAATATATGAACCTGCTCCAATGATTGTGTTCTCACATATTTCAACACCTGGTTCTATAACAGCAAGGGGTTGAATACTTACACCCTTGCCCAGTTTCACATCATGGTGAACGACCGCCCTCTCCGATATTCCGTCATGGAAGAAATAACCGAGTTCGTAAAACTCCCTTACGACTGTGGCAAAAGCAAAGTAGGGCTCTTTTACAAAGATTGTGGGTAAGCCAGCATTATCCCACCCCTCCTTAAGGATAACTGCAGATGCTTTTGTATCATTCAGATATTTCAGGTATTTCGTGTCATGAACGAATGTTATGTCGCCTTCAACCGCTTCCTTTATTCCACTTGCACCAGTGATTACAATGCTCCCTTCTCCCACCAGATTGCCCTTTATCATACTGGCAATGCATTCAAGCGTAAGCGCCTTCTTCTGTCTTTTGTCAGTCATAATGTGGAATTACAACCTATCTACTCTGATGGAGTTTGCGTTTCTTCCATTGCCTTTGCGTTAAGAGAGTCAATCACTTTCTGCGTAATGTTATGTATTGTATTGGCGAAGACCAAACTACTTGATTCGTTAAAGACGAAATCATAACCCTCTTCCTCAGCAATATCTGCAATCTCATAATATACTTTCTCAAGAACCGGTTGTATTTGTTTCTGACTCCATGCATCTAACTGAGACAGTTCTCTATCCCTATATGAGAATGCCTCGTTCATCAATTGAGTGTACTCATCTCCCGCCTGTGCTCTGGCTTCTTCTGACAACATAGGGTTCAACATCTTTCCTTGAAGTTCGTCTAATTTTCTCTGATATTCATCCAGCGATGCTTGCACTTCTTTCTCTTTTTCGGATAGTTCTTTCTGTATCCTGTTCATCTCCTGTATATAAAGTGTGTAGTTATTGAGCACCTCTTCCATAGTTACATAAGCAAGTTTTAAATCCTTGGCAAATGCTGGAGTAGAAAGTGCCAGAGTCAGGAGTAAAACTCCAATAATCAATGCAAATTTTCTCATAATTATCTCGTTCACCTCATAAAATTTTTCATGTTATTAGGAATTATATTATAAAGATGCTAATATTCAAGTTAATAGATTTATTATATAGCGGTTTCAAAATTGTAGTTCGTGTTATTTTAGAAGGTAGAGCCAACAGAGAAGTGAAGGAGTCCGTTGTGATGTGTTAAGCTGTAGCCGTAGTCAAAGCCCATTAGTCCAAGCATAGGGATGTCAATTCTTACGCCTCCACCCACTCCACTTTGCAGGTCCTTGAAGTCAACCGAACGGAAGTCCCTCCACGAATACCCCGAATCCCAGAATGCAACCAAATAGAGCATATCCTTTACTATAGGAACCCTGTATTCCAGGTTTGAATATAACATCACAGTTCCTCCCTCAGGATTACCATATTTATCCATAGGTCCGAGTTCCCAGTCATCGTAGCCCCTTACCGTCTGGCTTCCACCTATGTAGAAGCGTTCAAATATAGGAACCTCATCAGTATCTCCATATGCGGATACATAACCAGCGGCAAGTCGTGTAGCAAGGACTGTCTTCCATAGAAATTTGAAATACCATGAATTGGTTGCTTCAATCTTAAAGAAATCAACATTGCCGGCAAATGGACCTCCCGCTACCTCAAATGATATATATGAATCACTCCCCTCAGTAGCGAAGAAGGTATTATCCCTTGAGTCGCGGTCAACCATAAACCTGACCGAAGAGGTAATTCTGGTTCCAATATTTTCAGCAATCCAGTCGGGGAGTTCATCTTCTTCATAGTCAGATTCCACTTTTACCTTTTCAACTTTATATTTTATATTTCCATACACATACTCAGAGAGTGGTTTGCCAAAGGAGATACTTGAACCCAGCCGTTTATCCTCGTAGGTGAATCTATACAATCGTGTTCTATAAAAGTTCATACTCATAGATATAGGCATACCAAATAGCCATGGTTCCGTGAAGCCCACATTATAGAATAGTCGCCGTTTTCCAAATTCAACGGAGAAATATAACCTCTGACCGGCTCCCTTGCACTTCCATATTTTAGGCATCTTAGATATGTCAAAGTTAGACCAGTCAATGTCAATTGTTCCTACAATACCATCCAGAGTTGAATAACCAGCACCAAAATTCACCTTCGCGGTTCCAGGTTTCTCCTCAACAATTACTATCAGGTCAACCTGGTCACTCCCCTGAACTGTAACTATGTCTCTATTGATATTCTGAAAATAACCCAGATTGAATATCCTCTGTAAACTTCTTACGACCCTGTTCTCTCGGTATGTATGCCCGGGATATATTCTCATCTCCCTCCTTATCACCTCGTCCCTCGTTGTGTTATTACCTGATATAATTATCTGCCTTATCTTAGCAGGTTTTCCCTCTTCAATAACAATTCTAATGTTTACAGACCCCGTATCTTCATCTATATCAACAATCTTATCAATGTTAGCAAATATATAACCCCGGCTGTAATACTCCTGCATTATATCTGTAATCGCATTATCTAGTTTACCTTGATTATAATTGTCACCACGTTTGAATGGGATTAATCCAAGCAAATCTTCGGTCTTGATTACATGAGAACCACTTATATCTATATTTCCAACACTGTATTGCTTGCCTTCATTTACATATATGATTATATCTATCTGATTTTTGCCAGGGACATCTCTGACCTCGTGATTAGTTACCCGCGCTTGAATATAACCCTTGTTCGCGTATGCTTCCTCCAACCTCCTTAAATCGTCTTCTAAAACATCTGGGTCCAGCGTCTTTGTATTGTAGAATCTGTCCACCTTAGTATCGAGAACCTTTGCTCTGATATACCAGTCGGATAGAACCTCGTTACCCTCAATCTTTATACGACGAATTGTAACCTTCTTGCCCTCTTTTATCTTGAACTTCAATACAACCTTACTATCTTCAAGTTCGTCAACGACCGCATTGACATCCACCTCTCTATACCCCTTTTCAATATACTTGTCTGTTATCGCGTTAATTGTCTCCTGAATCTTGAGAGGGTTTACTCTATCACCCTCACTTATCTTGAGCATCTTCTTGATATCTTTGTTACTCAAGTTGTTGTTCCCTTCATATGTAATCTCTTTTATCAGCGGATATTCCTCCAGATAATATCTGATTACGACGCCATCTTCTGCCTCCTCCATCTCTACCTTCATCATTCCAAACAGGTCAAGTTTATGAAGGCGGCGCAGGTCTGACCTGACCGTCTCTGCAAGGCGCGTCTCCGTAAACGAATCACCAACCTTCATTTTCAGAACAGTTAAAACCCTTTCAGGAGGTATATCTACCAATCCATCTATCTCAATATCCTTGATGACCAGAAGGTCCTGGGGGAATGCTACCGATATTAAAAGAACAACTGATAATATGAGCAATATTCTGGACATTGTTGTATTCTATAACATAAACAATACTGTATATCAAGGTGTATAGAACTAACACATCTATTTTTTAGTAGAACTATTTTTGCTACCGCGACATACCTTTACACATACTCCGCATATATATTGCCCCATTCCCGCTCTGCCGAATGATTTTAATTTCTCCTTGCAAAGGTCAAGAGCGAATTCATCCGGGCTTTCATTTATTGCACCCGCAGGGCAAACCTCCATACACTTATAGCAATCACCACAGTTTCCATTGATTGGTTTGTCAAAGGGGATAGGGCAATCGGTCAAGACCGAGACCAACCTTATCTGAGAGCCGAATTCGGGATTTACAAGTAATCTGCTTCTCCCTATAAAACCCAATCCAGCGAGATTGGCAATTACTCTATGCGATGCATCTCCGGTTAGTGCGTCCCAATCAACTATCTGAGAGGCGGGTATTGGCAGTGCACTATAACCCCAGAACTGCAGGATAGAATTCAATCGTAATGCAATCTGGTCCAGGCGGTAGTTTACCTGCTTGTAATGGTGAAGATAGATTTTGGTGGGATGGTCTGTTATGGTGTCAAGAACATTGGATGATAATCTTATCGCTACCGAGATTGCTCTTGGGTAATCCCTAATTATCTCAGGTAATTCACTCCTCTTTTCATCTATGTTTTCAATATTTGCAATACCGAAGAGGACTGCACCCATATCAAATGCAATCCTCCTCAGGTAATCTTTATAACCGGTTAGGTCTGCCGACAATCTTTATTACATCTCCTTTTTGATGACCTCTGATAAGCGTTTGATGCCTTCCACAATCTGCTCTTTTGAAGGGAACGAGAAATTCAATCGCATCGTGTTTTTACCACTTCCATCGTAGTGGAATGCTGAGCCGATGACATAGGCAACATTGTTCTCAATGGCTTTCTTGAGGAGCTCCACTGTGTTCATATCCTCTGGTAGTTTGACCCATAGGAATAATCCGCCCTCAGGTTTTGTCCAGCTCACACTGTCTGGCATATACTTCTCAAGTGAATCAAGCATTAACTGTCTCTTCTCCTTATACATTTCCTTAATCTTTTCAATGTGCTTAGAGAGTAATCCCCTCCGCATAAACTCTGCTGCGACTGCCTGATTGAATGATGGGGAGCAGAGGTCAATTCCCTGCTTTGCCATCACCATTTTGTCAATCAGTGGTGCAGGTCCATATATCCACGCCAGACGAAAACCGGGGCAGAATATCTTGGAGAAGGTTGCCATACTAACCACACGCCCCTCGGTATCAAGACTGTATATTGGAGGTGGTTGATTTCCAGTGTATCTGAGCTCTCTATACGGGCTATCTTCTATTATCATTGTGTCATATTCTGATGCGAGTTCAAGGAGTTTTCTTCGTCTGTCCTCGGGCATCGTGACGCCTGATGGATTCTGAAAGTCAGGAACCACATAGATAAATTTGGGTTTCTCACCACGCCCCTTAAGTTCCCCCAGCTTTCTCTCTAACAGGTCCATATTCATTCCATTGTCATCCTGCAGAACACCTTCCATACGAACCATATAACTGTTAAATGCTTGGAGTCCACCTATGTATGTCGGCATCTCAACAATTATAATATCCCCTTGATTCAAAAAAATCTTCCCCACTAGGTCCAGACCCTGCTGACTGCCATTAGTAATGAGTATCTGTTCTGGAGATACCCTGATGTTATCCTTCTCCATCCACTTAGCCAACTCCTCTTTTAAGGACATATCGCCCTCGGTTGGACCATACTGTAGAACAACATCAGCATCTTTCTCCAGAACATACTGACATATCTCCTTTATGTCTTTAACAGGGAATGAAAGGGGTGATGGGAGCCCTCCAGCAAACGATATAATCTCAGGTTTTCTTGTGAGCTTTAAGAGCTCTCTTATCTCAGACCTCTTTGCTTTGGTTGTTGGATTAGAATAGAACATTTCATACTCAACCATTTCTTACACCTCACTAAAACTCATTTCTGAAAGTTTACATTCAGAGACCACCAGATTTCTAAACACCAAACACATAGATATTGTAATCGTGTAAATATCACTGTTGAGCATCTGTATATCGTCAGTGTAGTTAATACTCAAGCATTGGTGGTAATTCCTTCGCTTGTTCCACCCACGATTTCACATCATTCAAAGAGGGTAACCTTCTAACGAGATTCTTCATCTCGTTTATCTCTTTCATCTTCTCATAGAGGTTTTCTGGAACGCGGTTTTTCAGTTCTTTTACTGTATCAACACCGGCTTCTTCCATAAGGTCGGCATATTCCTCGGCAACACCATCAATTCTCATCAGGTCTGAGAGGTTAGCCCATTCCAGTATCAATTTCTCGGGGATGCCCGTCTCCTTGGATAGTTTCTCCCTTTCAATAGGTGTCTTTGACCTCTCCAGATAATCCCGGGTATCCTTTATTCCCACCTCATTCAATTTGGATTTGTAGATTTCTCCTATACCCTCAATCTCTATTATTGGATAAAAACTCATTATATTCTCCTTTCTCATAGAAAATAGCATATTTGTCTAATCTTTGCAATGATATTGGTGTTTAAAGGTTCTGGTATTATGGGACACAGGAGTAGAGTTCTTCTGAAAGAAATATTGGGTCGCCGTCAATAAAGGTAGCAAGGACTTTTAGGTTATGGTGTTCCACATCTAAACAGACCTCTGGATTATCATTCACGATGATGAAATCAGCATATTTGCCTTTGGTGAGTGAACCCCTTTCTTTTTCCTCAAATGCCAGATATGCACTGTTATAGGTATATATATGAAGTGCTTCCTCAAATGTCAGTCGTTCCTCTGGATTGTGATGATTCATAGCAGATGCCATACCGAGCAAACTATCCAATGGTGTAATGTCGGAATCACTACCACCTGCCACTACTATTCCACTCTTATAGGCACTTCTTATCCTGTTTGTCTTTCGCCCTCCCAATCTAATGTTATACATTCCGCCCTCGCCACCCCACATACGGTCAAATGTCGGTTGCATGGAGACGCATAATCCCAGTTCTGATACATGTTTAATATGTTCATTGGTTGCCACTACGAAATGCTCCATCCGGCATCTCATATCGCTCGCAAGTGAACCTGCACTCTGATAGGCAGATATAACCTCCTCAGTGGCTCTATCGCCGATGGTATGAAATGCTGTCTGAAGCCCCTTGCCAGTTGCTCTCATTATAAAGGGTGTAAGAGTTTCTCTGGTAAGGTAGAGGTCTCCATAGTCATCGGGTTTATCACTGTATGGTTCAGTTAACGCCGCCGTTCTTGAACCAATGGAACCATCTACCAGAAGGCATCCTCCTATGGTGTCAAATCCAGCATCTACTACCTCGTCTATTTCAAATGTCTGAGGATATATCCTATACTTTATATTCGTTTTACCAAGTGTCTCCCTTAATTG
>QMNJ01000052.1 GCA_003647715.1 Candidatus Coatesiibacteriota bacterium | reverse complement strand
TGACATCATGGAGGATGAACTGAAGAAGGTGAAAGAGGGTTGTAAGAGCAATAATCTGAGAGTATTCACTGTTGATATCAGCGATACAACATCAGTTGGTAGTGCTGTAAACGAAACAATGGGTGAGTTTGGTAGGGTGGACATCCTGGTGAACAATGCTGGAATAAACAGGGACAATTTGCTGATGAGGATGACCGATGAGGAATGGGATAGGGTCATAGAGGTAAACCTCAAGGGGACTTACAATTGTATCAAGGCGGTTATAAGACCTATGCTAAAGGCGAGGTGGGGGCGCATAATAAACATAACATCTGTCATAGGTATGATAGGCAATGCAGGTCAGGCGAACTATTCTGCGTCCAAGGCGGGGATAATCGGGCTCACCAAGTCGGCTGCCAAGGAGTTAGCCAGCCGGGGAATAACGGTGAACTGTATTGCACCCGGCTTCATTGAAACACCAATGACTGATGTGCTACCAGATGATGTGAAGGATACCTATATGAAGCAGATACCTATGGGTAAGTTCGGCAAACCGGACGATGTCTCTGGTGTATGTGCCTTTCTATCCGGAGATGATGCATCATATATCACAGGTCAGGTGATTGTGGTTGACGGTGGAATGGTTATGTAGTCGTTTCATTATTACTTGACAATTAGCAATCTTTTTTGATAATAGAAATACTTAAATTCACTATAGGAGGTAGGAGAAGAGGATAGGAACGAGATATTGGAGAAGATAAAAGATATAGTTGTGGAGCAACTTGGTGTATCCCCCGATTCAGTCACTCCGGAGGCAAAATTCATAGATGACCTTGGTGCTGACTCATTAGATACTGTGGAACTGGTAATGGAGCTGGAAGAGAAGTTTGGTATTCAAATACCAGATGAGGAAGCAGAGAATATAACTTCGGTGGGCAAAGCGATTGACTACATTCAAGCCAAGACAAGCGAATCGTAAGATACATTTAGTCCTGATTTGTTAGCATGGTTAATTGATTATGAGAAGGGTAGTAATTACAGGTATAGGTGTAGTAAGTGCAATAGGTAATACTCTGGAGGAGTATTATGATTCGCTGATAAGGGGTGTAAGTGGTGGTGGGATAATAACCCATTTTGACCCCACTGATTTTCCATCAAAGGTTGCCTGTGAGGTTAAGGGCTTTGACCCCCTGAATTACCTTGAGCCAAAAGAGGCAAAGAGGATGGACAGGTTCGTCCAGTTTGCTATGGCAACATCAATGATGGCGGTTGAGGACTCAGGCATTGATTTTGAGAAATACGACCCCTACCGTGTTGGAGTTTTGATTGGTTCAGGCATAGGCGGTATAGCCACCCTGGAGAAGGAACACTCTGTTCTTCTTAAGAGCGGTCCCAGAAGGGTTAGCCCGTTGCTTATTCCTATGATGATAATTAACATGGCATCAGGGCAGGTAGCAATGAAGTTCGGAATAAAGGGTCCCAATAAGACGGTAGTAACGGCATGTGCAACCTCAGCCCATGCCATAGGTGATGCATTCAGGATAGTCAAGAGTGGTGAGGCAGATGTGATGATTGCAGGTGGAAGCGAGGCGGCGATAACGCCCGTAGGTCACGCTGGTTTCTGCTCTATGAAGGCATTGTCAACCAGAAACGACGAACCAGAGAAGGCATCAAGACCCTTTGATGCAGAGCGTGATGGTTTCGTCACCGGGGAGGGCGGTGGCGTGTTCATTCTGGAGGATTTAGAAAGCGCAAAGAAACGGGATGCAAAGATATATGCTGAAATCATTGGCTATGGTGCAACCGCAGATGCCTACCACCTGACCGCACCCGACCCAGATGGTATGGGAGCAACAAAGGCGATGGAGTTCGCTATAAGAGATGCTGGTATATCTACGGATGATATTGACTACATCAATGCCCACGGAACATCCACTAAACTCAACGATGCTGTGGAGACCAAAGCAATCAAGAACCTCTTTGGTGAGAGAGCATATAAGATAGTTGTAAGCTCAACAAAATCTATGGTCGGACACCTTCTTGGTGCGGCAGGCATTGTTGAGTCCATAGCAACAGTTATGTGCATCAGGAACAATGTTGTTCACCCTACCATCAATTATGAGTATAAGGACCCCGAGTGCGACCTTGATTATGTGCCAAACGAAGCAAGAGAGATGAATATCAACTATGCAATATCAAATTCGTTTGCCTTTGGTGGTCAGAATGCATCACTGGTGTTTAAGAAGTTTGAGTAATATAGTTGATATTTCATAACGAAATAAGTTGTGAACCTGGAGTTAGAAGATAATTCAATGCCCGGTAAGAACCGGGCACTGTTGCATCTGCTGTCACAATTAAAAATAAAGATGGGCGACATTGAGCACATCAGCATTGCACTTACCCATCCATCTTATTATGTAGACGATAGAGTAAAAGCACGCTTGAACCAGCGGCTTGAGTTCCTCGGAGATGCGGTTATAGACCTCACTATATCTGAATACCTATTCAGACATTATCCCGAAGCTGATGAAGGCACTCTCACCATCTTGAAATCAAACATTGTTAGTAAGACCAAACTCGCAAGATGTGGAAGGAAGATTGGTCTTGAAGACACCATTAGAGTGGGGAAGAGCGTGAGGTCAAAGGGCAGAATAAATGATAGAATAATTGCGCAGATATTTGAGTCGCTCACGGGCGCAATATTTCTCTCATATGGCTTGGGAAAGGCGAGTGATTATGTTCTATATTCGCTGAAGGATGAGATTGCTCAGGTGAGAAACAAATGTCTTGCAGAATTAGAACCAAGGGGAACACTCCAGATGTTAGTTGAGAGAAAATACGGTGAGAAACCCAAATACATAACAGTGAAAACGGATGATAATATGTTCATATCAGAGGTCTTTGTAGCAGATAGATGTATGGGCAAAGCAAGGGGAAATTCAAAGAAGGAGGCAGAGAAGCTCGCTGCGAAAGAGGCGCTCACAAAACTGTCTTATGAGGGTTTATAAAAATGGCGAATAGAATTCCTATCATTCCCATTTTCCTCCCCCACCTCGGCTGTCCGCACCGATGTGTATTCTGTAATATCAAGTCCGCATTTGGTGCGGAGAATGTCATAAAACCCGATGGGCTAAAGAATCTGCTCACGAAGGTCTGTAAGAAGCATGATACTAAGATAGAGGTTGCTCTATATGGGGGGACATTCACCGCCCTGCCGGAGAAAGATATCAAAGCATACCTGTCCGCTGTTGCTGATGGATGCGGGGATAAGCTTTCTCACATAAGGGTCTCTACCAGACCTGACTATATCAATGGCAGAGTTCTTGGTATTCTCAAAGATAGCAGGGTCAAAATAATAGAGATAGGTGTTCAGAGCTTTGATGATAGAGTGCTTGAGATAATCAACAGGGGACATACAGCTGAGGATTCATTCAAGGCGGTTAAGATGGCAAAGGGTGCAGGTTTTACTACCGGTGTCCAACTTATGTTCGGGCTTCCGGGTGAGACATCTACCTCGTTTAAGGAGACGGTGAAGAAGACCATAAGATTAAAGCCACATATGGTTAGAATTCACCCGACTATCGTCCTGAAAGGGAGTGAGCTTGAAAAATGGTATAGAGAGGGTAGGTTCAAACCCCTTGAAGTTAATAGGGCTGTTGAGTGGGGGTTATTTGCCTATAAGAAGTTCAGGAATGCGGGTATAACCGTTCACAGGATTGGTCTATCATCGGGACCGACAATTGATACATCGGTGGTAGCGGGTCCCTATAAACCAGCGTTTGGTGAGATGGTTCTCTCAGGGTATATGAGGGATAAACTTGAGGAGATACTATCGGCAGAAGTGGAAAGTAGTATTGTAAAGGTCAGGGTTCCTTCGCCTCTATTATCACAATATATTGGCTACAAGAAGGAGAACATAAGATACTTCTACAACAAGTATGGCATAAATGTTATTATCTCCGCAGATAATGAGCTGAGTGGTGATGAGGTAGTTTTTGAGTTGTAATTTTAGATTCATAAATATCTCACGGAGGTATAGTTGAGAATGGCACTTGATTACGGTTTAACAGAAGAACAGAGAGAGATAAAAGAACTTGCAAGAAAGATTGCAGAGAAAGAGATAATACCCATAAGGGCGGAACTGGACGAGAAGGGGGAGTTTCCATGGGATATTGTCAAGTCGCTTGCACAGGCAGACCTGTTCCGCGTATTCATACCTGAGGAATATAACGGTCTGGGAATGGGGATACTGGAGTTATGTCTCACAATTGAGGAGCTCGCCAGAGGTTGCGCAGGTATATCGCTTGCTTTCGCTGGGTCAGCTCTGGGAGCAACACCTATCTGGCTTTTTGGAACTGAAGAGCAGAAGAAGAAGTATCTCACAAAGATAGCAAACGGCGAGTGGCTTGCCGCCTTTGCGGTAACCGAGCCATCCGCCGGCTCAGACACCAGCAATCTCACCACCACCGCAAGATTAGACGGCGACTATTACATCCTAAATGGCAGGAAGCAGTGGATTACAAACGGTGGCGAGGCGAAGGTATATAGCGTCATTGCAGCAACCAACAGGGAGAGAGGCGCCAGAGGTCAGAGTGCCTTTATCGTGGAGGATGGTTTTGAGGGCTTCTCATACGGTAAGAAAGAAAACAAGATGGGCATCAGAGCATCTGCCACCAGAGAACTCATATTTGAGGACTGTAAGGTTCCGAGAGAGAACCTTCTGGGTAAGGAGGGGATGGGTTTTAAGATTACACTCACCACGTTTGATTATACGAGACCGGGCGTTGCGGCGCAGGCGGTTGGGCTTGCGCAGGGTGCGCTGGAGGAGGCGGTGAAGTATGCCCATCAGAGGGAGCAGTTCGGTCAGGCGATTAAATCGTTTGAGGCGATACAGTTCATGATAGCGGATATGGCGACGCAGATTGAGGCGGCGAGGGCTCTAACATACTCTGTGGCGAGGATGATTGATAGTGGTGCGAAGAACACCAGTGCTTACTCGGCGATGGCAAAGTTAATAGCAAGTGATACCGCAATGAAGGTGACGACCGATGCACTCCAGATTCACGGTGGATATGGCTATATGAAAGAATATCCCGTAGAGAAGATGATGAGAGACGCAAAGATAACCCAGATATACGAGGGCACCAACCAGATACAGCGTTTGGTGATTGGCAGGGAGATAATAAAGGAATTCGGCAGGTTGACATAGAATTTTTTCAATATTTTACATTCAATATTTTATTTAGAATTCTATAAATAAAGAGGTAGAATAAAGCGGGGGCAGAGGCGATGGTGTAATTATGAATAAGAAAGGTTTAACCAGAGATGAAATTATAAAAAAGATAAAGGAAAGCAGGGATGAATTAAAGAAGTATGGTGTTAAAAGAATAGGGCTATTCGGTTCTTTTGCAAGAGATGAACAGAAAAGAGAGAGTCACATTGATTTAGTAGTTGAGTTTGACAGGTCCTTCTTTGGTAAGGACTTCAAGGGTCTGTTTGATGCCTATACAGGTCTATCTTCCTACCTTGAAGGTCTCTTTGGAAGAAGAGTGGATATTCTGACACCCATATCCATAGAGACGATAAGGGTGAAAGAGGTTGCTGAGGATATAAAAAGGAGCATTATCTATGTCTAAAAGAGGTGACAGGGAATATCTATGTGATATAAGAGAAGCCATTAAGAGAGTAAGTGATTACATTGGCAAGATGGATTATGAAGAGTTTTTAAAAGACATCAAGACCCAGGATGCTGTTGTCCGCAATCTTGAGATTATAGGAGAGGCGGTTAAAAACCTGTCTGGGGACCTGAAAAAAAGATAAAGTGAAGTTGAATGGAAAAATATGTCAGGAATGAGAGATAAGATAATTCATTTCTATTTCGGGATAAAGTGGGACATTGTCTGGTCTGTTATCAAGGATAAGCTACCGGAATTAAAGGTGAAGGTTGATGAGATTCTGGTAAGATTATGATGAAATTTTTTGAATAATATTGTTCCATATTATTTGGTGATAAGGGAGTTTGGAAAATTTTAATTTGTAGTAAGAATTAAATCTTTCTCCCGTCCCTTCTTATCTTTGCCCTCAAATGCTTGAAGAACTTCTCTAATCGTTCCCTCTCTGCAGAAAATAGCCGGAAGAAGACCGAATCGTCAAGTTTGATGTCGGGCGGGGGATTCTTATTTACCCTTAAGCCATCGCCTTCTCTGACCAACAGCCCAAGTTCATTGAATATCATTATGGCGCACCTTATTTCCCTCCTGTTTATCCCCTCTATCAACAGGTTCTTAATCTGGTCAAACCCTATAAAGTCATCCTCTGCTATGCTTACCATCCGGCGGTATAACCTGACCAGTTCAGCCCTCCGTGGTATCTGCCGTAGGATAGCCCCCTCCTCCTTCACCAATTCTTCTTCCGTTAGGCAAACATTCAGACCATTTATCTTGCCATTGTATTCTCTCCACAACATCATCTCGTGATACCCACGCGGAGTAGTATAATAGTCAATGGTAAGGTGTTCACAATCGTCAATCTCATCGTGGGTTATTGCCACCTTCTCCTTTTCTCTTACTATCTTTATACTGGGGGCTTTTACGCTATCTGCTCTCTGCGTCCCTATCTTGATATTCAATCTCTTATCCGTGAGAGGTGCCCCAACCGCCTTGACCAGCAATTCTATGTAGTCAAGGTCGCGCCACTGCCTGATATATGGTGTCCCAATGATGCTTATCTCTCTCCCGGGGTATATCTGCGACAATTTTGATACGCCATTGTGGTAATATGCGCTCAAAAAGTGCTTGCCATCGGTTACCTGAAACCGAAGATGGTAGTTTTTTATCACCTCTGGTCTCGCAAGGACCTTGACGCACCTTAGCTGGAATACCGGCTCGGGGTTGTTGACCCCGAATGGCTCCAGCAGGTTTATACCTTCTGTGAGCGAACGGTCTATCTCCTCAAGGTCGCAGGTAATATCTGGAGCGATATGGTGTTCTTTATCAGGTGTTTTTTCATAATCCTTACTTCTGACATACTCCAGAAACAGTTCCTTAAAGTGGGGTATATTCTCCTCATCTATGAGAAAGCCCGACGCCTCTTTGTGTCCTCCGAATCTGATTAGAACATCAGATGCATGTTCAAGTGCTTCTATCGTGTCAAAGCCCTTATCTGAGCGAACAGACCCCCTTGCTGGCGGTATCTCGGTGGATATGAGGACTACCGGCACGCCGAACTTCTCAACAAGGCGGGTCGCAACGATGCCAATAACACCTGAGTGCCACTTAGGTGAGGCGAGGACTATGGCGTCTTTGAAACCGTCTTTGTTGATGACCTCAATAACCTCTTTATAGACCAAATCGCATATTCTCTTTCTCTCCCTATTCTTTTTCTCCAGTTCGGTTGCACGCTCTATTGACTTTGATTTATCTCTTGCGATGAGCATATCAAGTGAGATATCTGCATCACCCAGGCGTCCGGCAGAGTTAATCCTGGGAACTATTGAGTATGCGAGGTGCCAACTGGTCAATCGTTTGGGGTCTATTCCTGATGTCTGGCATAGCGCATCCATCCACGGCTTTGGTTGCTTCTTCATCATGTCTATGCCAAGTTTCACGAGGATTCTGTTCTCACCGGTCAGCGGAACAACATCTGCTATGGTGCCAAGAGCCACCAGGTCTAGATATGAGTCGGCATCAATCTGGCTATATGTCTCAGATAGCGCCTTCACCAATTTATAGACAACCCCTACTCCCGCTAGATACTTATATGGATAGGATGAGTCATCCCTGACAGGGTTCACAATTGCAATTGCCTTTGGTATTTCATCTCCCATAAGATGGTGGTCAGATACAATGACATCCATACCCAGTTCATTGGCTGTATCAATAGAATCCACTGCTTTACTACCGCAATCGGTAGTTATCATCAGGTTGTAGCCCTCATTCGCCTTTTCTACGACAGCATCCTTCCCAAGGTCGTAACCCTCATTTAGCCGACTGGGGATATGTTTGCCTACTCTATCTGAAATAAGGGTAAGCGCATCATAGAGAAGTGCAGTAGATGTAATGCCATCTGCATCAAAGTCACCAAATATAAGTATTTTCTCGCCTTTGTCTATGGCATATTTTATTCTTTCAATTGCGATATCTATGTCTGGCAGAAGGGATGGTGGATGGAGGTTCTCAATTCCGGGCGCCAGGAAGACCCTAACATCCTTCATCCTGACGCCACGCTGGTATATCAATTGGGCAATCCTTGGGGGAAGGCAGAACTCCTCAGAGATGTTTATAATCTTTTTAATAGCATCTATATCAAGATTTGAAGGCATAATTAACTATTACTAAATAGACCTTGACAAGAAGGGTTAAATCTTTCTTCTTTTGGCTCTAACCCCTCTTCTTTTTGAAGAATATCTGTCCCACTCAATAAGAAGGGGTGCTGCAATATAGATGGATGAGTAGGTTCCCAGAATAATGCCTATGATTAAAATCAGGGCGAAATCCCTTAGTGCCAGCCCGCCCAGAAAGTATAACACGCCGAGAACCAACAATGATGAGACGCCGGTAAGGACGGTTCTAGAGAGGTTCTCGTTGATGCATCTGTTCAGTGATTCAGCATAGGTCTCCTTTCTCTGCTGTAATAAACCCTCTCTTACCCGGTCATAATAGACCACGGTATCATTGATTGAATAGCCGACAATGGTGAGAATTGCAGCAATGACCTCTAAGCTTATCTCTATATTCAGGAAAGAAGCAAAGCCAATGGTGATGACGACATCGTGAATCAATGCCACGATGGCTATGACCCCGCTCCTGAAGTCAAACCTGAAGGCGATGTAGATAAGCATACCTATAGTTGAATACAAAAGCGCCAGAAATGCCAGGCGGGTTATCTCACCTGAAACCCTAGGTCCAACCACTTCTATCCCCCTGATGTTGAATAAGCTCAAGCAAAAGGCATCCCTTAATTTCCTCACCTCGTCTTCAGAAAGTCCAGCAATGCTCTTAAGTTTGGTGAATGATGGTATCAATCTCATAAGGGCGAGTGGTTTGTCAAGATTTCTGAAGTCCGCTATCTTATCTGCGACCACATAAGCCCGGTTCTCAGGAAGAACATCCGATAATATTCTGACAAGTTCTTCTCTGCTGTCAATGCGGTTCAGGTCAATATCGCCTGCACCATCCGGTGGGTATATATCTGATAGGACCTTATTAATCTTTTCTTTTAAATCAAGAACCACAACCTCTTGAAAACGCTCCAACATAGTTTTCAAATCAACTGCATTGATATTGGTCTTTGCCTTCTCCCCCTTCTCTATAGGTGAAACAATATCTTCTTCCTCCTTTGAGACCCTGGTGGTGGCTTCGGTCTTAACCTCGCC
>QMNJ01000051.1 GCA_003647715.1 Candidatus Coatesiibacteriota bacterium | reverse complement strand
GATTTGATTAATCAAATCCCTACACTATAAATCACAATAAATCCACAGGGTCTATATCAACCACAACACGCCCATACTTGCTGTATCTCCCAAACTTCAACCCACTCGCCCTTACTATGCTATGAATATCTACTGCCCTCTTAGCGAACAGAAGTATCTGCCACCGATAATAGCCCCTCAACCTTGATATCGGCGCAGGCGCAGGTCCCAAGACCCTCACCTTCTCCCCCACACCACCTCTCACAATCACCTCCCTTACAGCACTCGCTCTCTCCCTCGCCTTCTCACTCCGCCTGTCCTCAATCAATATCACCCCCACCCTTGAATATGGCGGATAGACAAGCCGTCTTCTGTATTCCATCTCCCTCTCAAAGAAGGTGACATAGTCCAGTTTTGACGCCAATTCTATTGAATAGTGCAGAGGGTGAAATGTCTGTATTATCGCCTCGCCCCCCTCAGCACTTCTCCCCGACCTGCCAACAACCTGTGCAATCAATTGATATGTCCTCTCGCCCGCTCTGAAATCAGGGAACATCAATGATGTGTCAGCATTGATAACACCCACCAGTGTAACATTCGGATAGTCAAGCCCTTTAGAAACCATCTGTGTTCCAACAAGCACCTGATACCTCCCCGCCTCAAAGTCCGACAGTATCTCCGTGTGAACCCCCCTCTTCCTGGTAGCATCTGTATCCATCCTCCCAATCTTCACCTCACCAAGCACCTCATTCAAGCCCTCCACCACCCTCTCGGTGCCGAAGCCCAAAAGTTCAATCGCCTCCTCCCCGCACTCGGGGCATTTCTTGGGGACACTGCGCTTGTAATGGCAATAATGGCAAAGCAGTCGCCCGGTCGCCTTATGATATGTCATGGTGACATCGCAGTTTCTACACCTGATTGTGAACCCACACTTCTTGCATATAGCAACGGTTGCAAAACCACGTCGGTTCTGCAGAAGTATCACCTGCCTGCCTTTAGAAATTGCCTCCTCAATCATGCTAACAAGTTTAATTGAAAATATGGGCGACTTAGAATGCCTGTCAGCCCTCCTCATATCAACAATCTTCACAGCAGGCATTGGATACTCAAGTACCCGATGCTTGAGAACGCAAAGATTGTATCTACCGGTTATGGCACGATGGTATGACTCAAGCGAGGGCGTTGACGAACCAAGTATCACCGGTATCCCATATCTCCTGGACAGATAAAGGGCTACATCCCTGGCATTGTATCTCGGGTCGGTGTCTGATTGCTTATATGATGCATCATGCTCCTCATCCACCACTATCAATCCAAGGTTATCAAATGGTGCGAAGATTGCTGACCTTGGACCAATTATTAGTTTGGATATACCTAATTTAGCACTCCTCCACACCTCAAACCGCTGGTGCATGGTCATATTGGAGTGAGTAACATAAGCCACATCGCCAAACGCATCTGTGTATCTCTCAATCGCCTGCGGGGTGAGTGATATCTCTGGAACCAGAACAATTACATTCTTGCCTCTTCTTAAAACCTCATCAGCCATCCTGATGTATAGATATGTCTTGCCGGAGCCGGCGACACCGAAGACCAGCGATATGCCCTTCTCAGAGAGTGTCTTCTTTAACTGTTTAAGAGCCACTGCCTGCTCATTAGTGGGCGAGGGGAGAAGGGGCTTATCGGGGATAGCCCCTTTTTCGCCGTCAAGATGGAAGAATATAAAACCACCCCTAAGCATCTCATCTATCAAACGCCTCTTATACCTTTCAAGAGCATAAGTGAAATCTACCCTGCCAGCCCTCACCATCTCGCTTACGAACTCAGTCCTCTTCTTGCCTGTTAATACCTCACCCTCAGTTATAAGTTTTGGTGTGGGTGTAAGATAACCATCTTTCCACAATCTCCTCTTATCGGTAATGAACCTCCTCACTGAGATGAGTTTTTTGTTGACCAGCTCCCTTAACGGTGTTAGCACCTCAAAGTCGCCGAACCTCTCCCTCATATCCGAGAAAGATACCAGCCCATGTGATGCCACATACCTCATCATATCGCCTGTTGTCTTCTCAGAAGCCACCCAGGCGTTATACATCTCAGCACCCTTACCCGATATGGTGAACACATCCTCACAAGAGATGCCTATATTACCCGGAACCATAGCACTTATTGTCTCACCGATAGGTGAGAAATAGTATTCGGATACAAACTGCGCCAGTTCAATATCTCCCCCTGAAAGGAATGGAAAGAGGTCAATGGGAGCGATAACTGGCTTCGTCTCCTTGATACCCTCGGGATTACCAAATGATACTACTACACCCGTCTCAATTTTTCCTGCGAAGTCAATTAGAACCCTATCACCTATGGAGACAAGACCAACTGCTTCATCTGATAGATGGTAGGTAAATAATCTGTTCAGGTGCCTCTGAACTGCTACCTGGACAAAACTATCGCCCCTCCCCGTCATTACACTACTCTGTCATCAATCGCCCGCCTGAAGCACTGTAAAGGCGAACACATCTACAACATCCTGCACCGAGCAACCCCTTGATAGGTCATTTACCGGCTTCCTCAGACCCTGAAGCATTGGACCTATGGCGGATGCACCTGCAAGGCGCTGTGTCAACTTATATGCGATATTTGCGGCGTCAAGGTCGGGGAATATCAGTGTGTTTGCTCTGCCACCGAGGGGGCTGTCGGGTGCCTTCTTCTCCATCACCTTGGGCACTATCGCCGCATCCGCCTGGAGCTCGCCGTCAACCTTGAGGTCCGGTCTCCTCTTCCTCACCATCTCTGTCGCCTGCCTCACCTTGTCCACATCCTCATGTTGTGCACTTCCCCTTGTGGAAAATGAGAGCATTGCAACGAGTGGTTCAGTCCCAAGAAACCTTCTGGCATTATCGGCTGAGGCGATAGCAATATCTGCTAACTGCTCTACAGTCGGCTGTGGAACAACAGCACAGTCAGCATATATAAAATTACCCTTATAGCCATAGTCCTCATTCGGTAGTGCCATCAGAAAGAAACTGGAAAGCGTCTTCATACCCTCCTCAAGCCCAATAGAGTGGAGGGCGCTCTTTACTGTCTCTGCGGTTGCAACTGCGGCGCCCATAAGTGCACCATCCGCCTCATCCCACCTCACAAGCATAGAGGCGAAGTATATTGGATTTTTCATGGTCTTATTCGCCTCATCCTTACTGATGCCCTTCTTCTTGCGGAGTTCATAGTAGGTATCAACTGCCTCACTAAATCTCGGGTGTTCCTCCGGCTTATAGACCCTTGCGATGGATGGTATTGATGAGCCAATCTTTTCGGCAAATGCACCCACCTCGCCCTTATCACCAAGGACTATAATCTCCGTGGCTATTTTCTCCTCCGCAATCTCTGGCAGAGCACCCACAATACGCTCATCCCACGACTCGGGAAGAACAATCCTCCTTGGGTTCTCCCTCGCCTTCTCATAAATGTTCTCCATAAGGTTCATAATGCATTAAGACCTCCTGATATATAATCTATGAAAACTTCTTCCTAAGCATCTCCGAAACATTTGGCGGAACTATTCCCTCAACATTCCCGCCCAAGCGGACTATCTCCCTCACCAGAGACGAGTTTAGGTAGGTGTATTCCTGGCTGGGCATAAGGAATATTGTGTCAATATCGTCGTTCAAGCGTCTGTTTGCCAAAGCCATCTGGAATTCCATCTCAAAGTCGGAGATAGCCCTCAAGCCCCTGACGATGAAGCCCGCTCCCACCTTCTCGGCGAAGTGGACGGTAAGACCGTCGTATGAGGTTATCTCAAGTTTGTCAATGCCCGAAGTTGCTCCTCTTATCATCTCCATACGCTCTTCTGTTGAGAACAGGGGCTCCTTGTTGGGGTTTATCGCTACCGCCACAATGAGTTTGTCAGCAAGCAGAAGCGCCCTTTTTACTATATCCAAATGACCAAGCGTTATGGGGTCAAATGTTCCCGGGTAGAGCAGGACTTTCTCGTTCTTATTCATAAGATTTCCTATTGTTATCATAACAGGATAGGTATGTAAAGTGATTTTTATAATTACAAAAAGGGGCAGGTGGTTAAATTTGCCTGCCCCGATTAATAGCACTATTCAGGTATTGTTCAAAGAAGCATTACTTAATCAATGAAACAGTGCCTTAATCTCTCCCACCGATGAAGAATTGATTGCGGTATTGTAGTCACCAACCTCAATCTCATAGATGATACTGTAACCATGTGTATCATATACCGCTACATACAGGGATTCATTATAACCTGAGATGTTCTCCCTTCCCCGTGATAATCCACTTACACCATAACCATCCCATCCATTCACTTCTATCTCATCCTCTAAATTGCCATCTAAGTCAAAGACCCATATAGATGGTGGTGTAATGTTATGTATTACAAAGACCCTCTCCCAGCCATATGCTACACCCACTGCATCCTCCTCACAATCAGAAAACCACCCCCAGTTGTAGCCATAAAATGTGTATATTTCACCGGGTAACCAATCCGAAGCATATAATATATTACCATTATGACTTGCTTCTATTCCGTAGGAAATAAGAAATTCATTTGTAACCCTGCCTAAATATTCCCCTGTTTCCTTATCATATATATTCATTAGAGTTGGACCATCTGTGCTATTATCTAATATAACAAGTGTATCTTTGCCTTCATAACTATATGGATATGCTATATCATCAACCCAAATGTTATTCTCAAGTTCCTGCCAGTCCTGAATAATCTCATGACCCTCATCATTCCTGAACTTGCAGAATTTACTATAATCATCATCCCTTTTATCTTGAGCAGCCCATATATTGCCGTCCTCAGGGTCGTATGCAAGCCCCCATATACCATAACCTTGATTACCATCAAGGTCAAATGTCCTTATAATGTCTCCGGGGTCTGCATATAGCAACAGGAATGTTGTAAGCAATATTGAAACTAAAATTAATACTCTCATACCAATCACCTCCCTTTATATCTATCATTTATTATCTAAACATTCACGAATTTAATTATTAAGTAAATACCTATACAACAAATTAATTCTACACCATAAATCAATCCCATGTCAATGAATATTTTTTATGTGTTTATAATTATCAATAAAGTGAAAACAATAAAACTGGTAGTAAATTCAATTAATATTTCTTATGAAAAAATAATAGACCCTATCTTCCCCCCTCAAGCATCTTTGCCACCGAAAGTAATCTCGCCTCGTCAAGCGGAGACCCTATCAACTGCACCCCCAGTGGAAGACCATCATCTGTGAAGCCAGCTGGAATATTCATTGCTGGAATACCCGCCAGATTTGCGGGAACCACGAATACATCTGCAAGATACATAGCCAGAGGGTCGTCTATGATATCGCCTATCTTAAATGGTGGTGTGGGCGTGGTCGGACCAACTAACAGGTCAACCTCAGAGAGAACCTCCTCAAAGTCCCGCCTGATATGCACCCGCGCCCCCATCGCCTTCCAGTAATATCTCTCCTTATACCCATGAGACAATATAAATGTACCAATGAGGACCCTACGCTTCACCTCGTCTCCAAGACCCTCTCCCCTTGACGCCATATAGACCCCTTTCAAGTCATCACCTTCCACCCGCCTGGTAAAGTTCATACCGTCATATCTCGCCATATTGGATGACGCCTCTGCATCAGCCAGCAGGCGGTAGGTGGCAACCGCATACTTCGTATAGGGCAGTTCTACATCTACCACCTCTATTCCCACCCCCTCTATCTTCTCACACACACCCTCAACCGCCCCCCTTACCTCCGGAGTGGATGATTCCAACCACTCTCTTATCAACCCCACCTTTTTTACCTCACTATCACCACCAAGAGAACTTAGGTAGTCAATCCTGCCCACCTTGATTGAGTTGGCGTCTTTCTCATCATAACCGGCGATAATTGTGAGTAGCGCCGAGAGGTCTTCTACATTATTTGCCACCGGTCCAATCTGGTCGGTTGATGGTATGAACGAGATGAGACCATATCTTGACACCAGACCATAGGTGGGCTTCAAGCCATAGACACCGCAGAAGGCGGATGGCTGTCTTATAGAGCCACCACAGTCGCTCGCCAGAGCAACCGGCACCATACCCGCAGATACACAGGCACAGGAGCCACCGCTTGAACCACCAGGACAATAATCCAGGTTGTGGGGATTGTGGACAACGCCAAAATATGAGGTCTCGCTGGAAGAACCCATAGCGAACTCATCCTGATTGGTCTTCCCTACAATTACGAGCCCCGCCTCCTTTACCCTTCTCACCACAGTGGCATCATAGGGTGGATAGTATTCGGATAGTATCTTGGATGCGGTGGTCGTCCTTATACCTTTTGTGCAGATATTATCCTTAATGGCAACTGGAACCCCGGAAAGTGGAGAGCGAATTATACCCTCCTTAACCTCTCTATCTATCACCTCCGCCTGTTTAAGTGCTTCTTCGTAGGTAATAGTAATGAAGGCATTGAGGTCTTTATTGGTCTGCTCTATTCTCTTTATTGTGCTCTCTACGATGTCAACTGCCTTTACATCGCCACAGGCAATCTTTTCTCCTATTTCAAGTGCGTTTCTCATAATATAGTGAATGTTATTAACATACCACTCTTATCTCCAGCTTTTCGGTGAGGTCCGTTTGAACAGTGAAACTCCCAACCCTCAAACCTGATATGACATCATCTATTTCTTTCATAGTATTTTCATCTGACTTTGCGACCATTGCAATCTCGTTGTCTCGTTTAAGTGTTGGCTGTGCCTTTACATTCCATATAATTTTAAGAATTGTAATCAAACGACCCGCAAGTTCGTCAATATTCTGAACATCCTTCTCAAATGTGCTCTGAATAATTGTGGTGAGCATTCTGCGTCTCTCATCCAGTGGCGAGTCCCCCCTTATGAATGCAGAAACCCACCGCCCAAGACCATCAAGCGTTAGGGTAGGTGTCGGAATATCTATTATCTCAGCCCTCCTCCTAATAAAGGCAAGTGAAATCAATGGAAGAAGGGCAAGAGACATCACAATTATGCCCGATACGAAGAAGTATGTGCTGTTTGCTTTCAACAGTGGATATCCGATATAGAAGGCGTCTATTGTATAGTGAGCAATGATGACTGTCATCAGGTTGTATCTGAAGAAGAAGTAGAACATAAGCATCCCGAAGATGGTGAGTTCAATGCCTCTGATGTAAACAGGATAAACCGCATAAGTTGAATGCGCAAGTGCCCAGATGGCTGAGGATATGAGAGCTCCTATTACCAGATACCTGAATACCCTCTTGAGCAAAACTACAGAGAACAGGCGAAAAACATACTCCTCCATTACTCCAGCAACAATTGAGATTGTAAGAGGTGCTATGAATGGGAAAATGGTGCCATAGACATCGCTGTATTCGTTTTCGGCGGGGAACCAGACCCCGAATTTCTTTACCATTAAGAGATAGAACAGCACCTGACCACCGATGAAGATAAATGCCACGCACAATCCCCTGAGGGATGACAGGGCTAACTCCCTTGTGAAGACCCTACCTTTCCTGAATGTATCTATGGTGCTAAATCTACCCGGAAGATATTTCCTCCCGTAGAGGTCACCTATTGAAACCGCAATCATCACCCCAATTCCAATGAAGATGGCGACCATAACAGTCCGGAATATCTGTGTGAAGATAAAGCTCACCATAGACGAGGTGGTGTCATACTCCATCAACATTCTCGGTATATCATTGGTGTATGCGAGAATGAGTGCAACCGCCACGATAATAGCCACAATCAGGGGGTATCTGGTGGGTATTATACCGGCTCTGAAACTACGCAAAAATATCACTACCCCCACTACTACAAGGATGACGGTTAACAATACTGAGATGAGAGCGAGAAAACTGCCGTATGACATCTGTGTCTGATAGTCCCTCAAAAATTTCTCTGGAACCTTTAGATACCAGAAAAACTTTGAGACCTTATTACCTGCTACCTCCACACTAACCCTTAACCGGCCCTCTTCTCCATAGGTTTTCGCCTTGTTCTCCCACACGAAGACATGGTCTGTTCGGGCATCATGTTTGGTGGACGACCTCTCAACTGCAATCCAGCCCTCATCTATCGGGAATACACTCTTAAGAAAGCCGAGTGCTATCTCTTCTGCCTCATCAATGGTAAGGTTTGCACCCTTCTCATCTTCAGGTAGAAGCATTGAGAATTTGACCAAGCGACCATCGGGGGTTATGTACAAATTGTATTCCTTCTTCTGAAGCGGTTTGAAATACCTTAACTCCCATCTCCAGATGGGGACCTCCCCCTCTCTTACGAGCCGGTTTGCTCCCTCTATACCGAGTTGCTTTGATAGATAAGCATTGGCATTATCATCTGCTCCAAGAACTATCACTCTCTTATAACCCAATGTATTAACTCCGTAATCTTCAAAGAAGTCATCAGCGATTCTAAAGACCTCCTCTCTTGATACCTTAAGGTCTATAGCAGAAGATGGGAAAACAACATCATTTAAGAGTAGATATACCATAAAGCCAGCAACTGCTAATAAGATAAGCAGAATATTTCCTCTGGAAAGTAATCTATCCCTCTCCATATCTCCTCCTTCAAAAGTTTTTCTATTAGACCTTTGTTGGAAATGAAGAACAGATGCGATGGGCAACCGCAGTCGGTTGAACCAAAGCCAGCCACACCTGACGACCATCCAAGAATCCCCCCTATGAATTGAGCTACTCTACACTCAAGACGCCTGTCACTCGGGACTGCGACTATCTTGTTCACTTTTGAATATAAAAGCAGGCGGTCTATGTGCCAGTGGATGTTTTCAGGTCCTCTAATATATCTTGATACCCTGCCTGAAAGCGTTGCCATAGCACTTCCTATGTAGATATAAAACCCGCTGTTAACAGACATCTCACCTTTCATATATCGGATTTCTGCGTTCTTGCTGACTTCAACCAAGAGAATGTAAAACCCTCTCTTCCCCTTTAAGGCATCGGTGAATTCATCGGGGTCTGTATAATAATTTATGATGGGTGGTGTCATGTTGAATAGGGTTTTAGAGAGCAACTCTACTCCTCCCTTTTGATAATCTTCGGGACGAGGATATATTCACCATTGGTATGTGGCGCATTTCTCAGAGCTTCAATCCTATCAAGGGGTTCTCCCTCTACATCATCCCTCATAGGTGCTGATGATACAAAACCAGATACCACATCACCCTCAACCTCGGGCAGTTCATCCAACTGTCTAACATAGTCAAGAACCCTTTTGAAGTGTTTGGTGAGCGCTTCAATCTCTTCATCCCTGAGAACGAACCGCGCTAGATTAGCAACCTTCTCCACCAACTCTCTATCAACATCTTCCATATGGGTTACCTTGACATTTTAATATATGCTGCATGGTGAATAAACAATATAAAAATTCATTAT
>QMNJ01000050.1:0-5000 GCA_003647715.1 Candidatus Coatesiibacteriota bacterium | reverse complement strand
TATGGGTTTATTATCGGCTTTCCATCAGAGCCATAATATTTCTCCTCAACGCAATTGCCCCTCTTATCATACTTCCAGGTAATACCTGCATAGCCGAATGTGTGGACAAACACTAATTTACCGTCTGTGTCGTAGAACCTCTTACTTGTCATATATCCATTATCGTTGTATTCCATCTCTGCAATGGCAAAGCCAGAGCCGGGGTAGGGGGTTAGGTTGCCCTTGTGGTCATAGTATGCTTCCTCGGTTGTATAACCCTTATCGTTATACTTCCATCTAACCTCGGCATAACCATAGAAGGGTAAAACCTTTGGTTTGCCCCTTTTGTCGTAATACTTCTCCTTTGTGCAATAGTTGTTCTTGTCGTATTCCCACTCTATTTTTGCACATCCGATGTTGAGTGGCTCAGTGGGTTTTCCTTTCTCATTGTAATAGCTTTCTTCAATATTGTAGCCCAAAGAGTTGTATTTCCTGCGTACCATCGCATAACCGATGTTGGCGGGGGTAAATGGCTTACCATCTGTGTTAAAGTATCTCTCCTCTATGATGTTTCCAATGTCGTCGTATTTTCTTGCTACTTTTGCATAGCCAAGGGTGAGGGCAATCATCGGTTTGCCATCGGTGCCGAAATATGCCTCCTCCACGCAGTATCCCTGGTCGTCATATTTATAGGTCACACGGGCATAGTAGTTATCGTAGGGTATCATAGGCACATTGTTCTCGTTGAAGTATGCCACCTCAACTACATTGCCATCATCATCGTTCACATAGGTTGCCTTTGCAAATGACCTGCCAATGGGGATGGTAAGCTCTCCGTCCTCATCTATAAACCGCTTCTCTATGATGTATCCCATGTCGTCATAGACAACCTCCTGATGAAGCATCTCCTCCGCCTCCTCGGGTGTGATTGAGTTGCCCATCAGGTTAAGGTATTCAATATCCTCTGCTAAACCGCTCATAGCTGAAATAGATAACAGGGTGATGGCTATTAAAATACGCCTCATATTTTACCTCCGTGAATATGAATTATTGTAATTATAGGATATATATGTGATTTATAGGTAGAAAACCTAATTATGTTTTTATATAAAGCCGACCTTCTCAATGAGAAATCACACAATTAAACTGATATTTCAACCTGCTTATACCCTCTACAACCTCAAGTCATACGAGCCCTTGAGGAATATCACCCTCTCCAGTGGAACGAAGCCATTGTCGGTGTCCTCCCGCATCTCCTGATATGCCACATAGATTGTGCTTCCCGGCTGGTAGTTAATACCCACCAGCCAGGCAAACTTGTATATGCCATCATAACTTCCATCGTGGGTGAAGCGCCAATAGAACCACTGGTTGATGGTCTGATTAGCACTCAGACGATATACCCACATCTTCTCCTCGCCCTCAGGATATGCAATTGAGGGACCAAATGATATATCCAGACCCCCAACAGGACTTACCGCAAGACGGGTATAGAGCGAAAAGTATCTATCATAGCCCCAGCCACTTCCATACTCACACCCCAGTTGTCCACCGAACCACGGTCTTGGCAGTGCATATACATCCCAACACATCCACCGCACATCGTATATATCGCCAGTGTCGTCAGAGAGGTATGCATCCCTGGCAATCTCACCGCCTGTCCATAAGCCCCATACATTGGGAAACTCAATCTTAAGATTGTATCCCGCCTTTGCAGAGAGTTCATTATCAGTGATGTTTCTGTCATATACCCAATAGTATGCAAGGTAGGTCTCCTTCACTATTGAATCGGAGAAGCCCCAGATGTGTTCTCCACCACCACTTAAACCGTAGACGCCAAGCGAGTAGTATTGTATTTGACTCAAGGGGGCGTTGAAGTCGGCACTGGATGCCAGAAATGTCCACCAGTGACCTCCGTGAGTGGTCTGGTAAATGAGGGTGGCGCTGGTAAGCCAGCCAATCTGCCTCTCCTTGACTAGTGTTTTAGATTCATCGGTGGAAAGCCCTTCTGAGAATGAGCCCGCATAACCGAGTTGTAGGTCTATGCCCTTTGGAAGTGTTATGTCAGAGTCACCCGAGACAACATGGTTATAGCCATCGTCGTTCATTATGCCGGTATATGAGCCGCCGAGGAGAAGAGCATCACTGATGTTCACTCTGGTGCGCCCCACAATTATGTTTGCCTTCGGAAAAAGGGGGTCATCATCCTTCAGATAACAGTGCATAAGACCGAAGGAGGTGCTCCTAAACCTGCCTATCGCCTTGGTGCCTATCCATATATCGGTAATCCTTCTGGAGTAGAACAGACCGTTGGGGAGGTTGAACTCATCGGTGCCCTCTTGGAAGAAGGGGCGCTTCTCGGGGTATAGTATCTCCTCCGGTGTTATGTGTATCTCCTCCGGGTCTGATTCAATGTGGGCATAGTCGGGGTTGAGAGTTGAATTGATGGTTAAATTACCTCCTATGGTGGTCTGAAAATCAACGCCTCCCCTCTTCTCCAGTTCGTAGGTGAGCGAGCCATCGGTGTCCTCCCCGACCCTGTTCAACATACCGTAGGGTATTACATCAACCGTCATGGCGTGGGGGAGTATGAGACCTGTTAGTTCGCCGAAGTTCTCGGTATTCGTGATGTATGAGTTATACGAGTAGAGGCAGGAGGTCTCCTTCGCTACTTTGTCAAATCTTACTATGTCGAAATACCAGGTGTTCTCTCTACCATAACGCAGTGTTCTGAAGGGTATGGCAATCTCAAGCGTCCAGTGGTCGTCCTCCGTATTTGTCGCTGACTCCCACACTCCATCCCATTTTTTATCAAAGTAATTTGTGTTTGCAAGGTATATCCCATCCGCCTGTATGTTGATGCTGTTCACTACGAACCAGTATGCACTCTCTTTACCCATAGTGGATATGAAAATCTCAATGGAGTCGTCATTGTGGACATTGGCGTCTCTTCTGTTCTGGTTGCGATAGAGGCGGGAGGTGTCGCCCTGAAGGGTTACACCGAAGTAGAGGTTCTTCTCGTCCTGGAAGATTCTCACCTCTGAAGGATTTGTAGGTATCTCTCCCGATTTTGGGTATTGCTGGTAGAACTCACTCATTATGCAGGCGCTCTCCCATACCGGCTCATCAAGAAGCCCGTCTATCTCCGGGCTCTCGTTTAGCAGTGGCACCTCTATGGCAAGTGCCAGTGAGGTCAATATGAGTAGCGATGTTATAACTCTAAACATGATATTGTGCACTATTATTATAGACGGATGAAGGAAATGAAAGTTTCAATCTTTATTGTCAGAAACAATGGTTTTTAGAACTTAACACCCCCTTGGATTATTATATGCATATATGGATACCAACCACCTAGTATTGTTCCTCCCTCAATGAATGGTGTGTAGGTGTGGTGGGGGGAGCGAAAGTTAAGGCAGAAGGATGATTGAAAGTAGTATGAGATATCTTCGAGTGAAAAGAAAGACCCGCATATCCCTGTGCCAAAATGAAATGATGGTTCTAAGGTAACATTTTCTTCACGGGAGAAATTGAACTCTATATTGGTTCCAATGGTCGCACCCAAGGGTAAGGGATATATTGGAAAGAACAGTAATCTCAAATCGAAACCGACATCGACAAAGGGTGTAGCAGTGTATATGAAGCGATAACCACAATCTATAAGATATGGTGGGATATACCCCACTTCAATTGCGTGACCAATATTGTCTTCTGCTGATATGTCTGATAACCCCACCGAATATGTTGCAGATATAAACAGTGATATTATCAATATCGTTCTTCTCATGATTATTATTTAGAACTTCACCCCCGCTTGTATTAACATATGTATTTCACTATCTGAATCATCCTCTGTAAATATTATCCTGCTGATTATTGCCCCGAACTCAGCAAATGGGGTGTATGACCTTTGTGGGGAATGAAAGTTAAGACAGAACATGGTCTGAGAATAAAATGATGTATCACCATATCCAAGTATTCCTATAGCATAGGACACTCCGTTCCCAAATCGAATCGAGGGGTCTATGGGCTTGTCTTCCTTTGAGAAGTTAATCTCTATATCGGGTCCAGCAAGAAAGCCCAGAATGAGGAGGGCATATGCGACTCTAAAATCGAATCCCACACCGACATATTCGTTTACATTGTATGTAGGTCTAATACCGCCGAGGAATGTATATACAAGTGCATAACCACCCTCTATTGTGAAATCTATTCTTTCTTCTACTAATCCGTCTGTTGTTTGAAATAGAATTATGACTGATACTGCGAGTATCAGAATATTGTTTACAGTAGTATTGTTTCTACTTACTAAAATCTGAAACCTCCCTGAATGATTAATAATTTTATTTTGCGAGAGTATTCATGATGGTTATAAGGGTCTTCATGTGTGTGACGCTCAATCCATAACCCGTGCTCTAAAAAAGGTACAATTCCAATTTTCAAAGAGGTGAACTCAATTCCCCAGGCGGTCTTAATATAATACTCATGTTGGTAGTAGAACCTATCATATCCCTTGGTCTTACTATATAGGTATCCCCCCTCAAAATGCAAAAATGGATTTATGCTGGGTGGCTCATTGGAGAAGAAGTAGAACTCTACATCGCCTCCACCGAACAGATAATATGAATCAGAACCTGGATAACCGTAATTTGCTGACACACCAAGGTTAATATATGGTTTTGGCTTGATTATGAATCTTCCACCCACGAAGTATATGCCAATGTCCTGCGCATCGGTGGTTATCCCGGCAGTTATCTCAAAGCCGAATCTGTCTTTTGCTGAAGTATGTAAACTGATAAGGGTGATAATAAGTATTATTGCAGGTATTAAAAAATTAATATTATTCCTCATTTTCATCTAACCCTAATACCTTTTATATCATAAAAATCATAACAATTTGTCTGGAATTATTCTATTATTTAATTTTGCAAAGATGGTTGTGTTTAAGATTTCATAATCTGGGTGTAATTACTTGATGAAAGCTCTTTAATTTTTTGTTAGAATATACATTAAATTAATGG
>QMNJ01000049.1 GCA_003647715.1 Candidatus Coatesiibacteriota bacterium | reverse complement strand
GATATATAGAGGATGAATTTATAAAACTGTTAAATTATTATTATGATGAGTTGTTGTTTGTTGGATACATGGCTGGTTGGATTGTCCTCTTGAGGTATGTGTGTTATCAGACATAATGAAATATATACCAAGAGATAAATTGAGTGGGATTGAAAGGATTAACCACAGATAAATATAACAAAAGAAAGGAATAATATGACAATATCAGAAAGTTCGTTTGTATTTAATTTAGGAAGGTTGTGGCAGGAGGTTTTATCAGGAAATTGGGACGGCGTTATTAATATGTATGAGTTGATAGAGGAAGTTACTTCTAATGAAATAATAGAAAATTATTCAAAAGAGTTGGAGGAATTGCTAATATCAATAAAGAATAAAGATTGCGAGGGTGTTGATAAGGTATTAAATAATATTCTCAAATGGTAGTTATATTGGTAATTGAAAAAAAAGATTATTATATTGATAGTAAATTGTTTATTTTTAACTTAAGAGAGATTATATGAGTAATAATACTAATCCTTGGACTTAATCCAAACATACACAAACCGCTGAACTGATGTAAGGTGAGAACCTATTGCTAATATCCAGAATGCTACCTTCAATACAACTCCACCGAAGAGGGCACCAACCACTATCGTTAAAAGCCTCTCCGTTCTCTCAAATACCCCCGTTTTACACTCAACCCCAAGCCCCTCCGCACGTGCTCTCGCATACGATACCATCATCGCACCGACAATGGCTACACCAGTTAGTATTGTATAAAGTATCTCTCCCTTTGTAGAGAAGTAATATAGAAAGCCCAGCAATACCACCGTGTCAGAATATCGGTCAAAGAATGAATCAAAGAAGGCGCCGAATTTTGATATAATGCCCCGCCTCCTTGCCAGCTCGCCATCTACCATATCCATACTACCACCCACCAGTATAAGTATGCCTGCTAAAACCAACCTGCCATCACAGATGAAATATACTGATGTCGCCTGAATAACAAATCCAGTGATGGTTATGACATTGGGCGGAACATTCAAAAGACAGAATAGACCCACAAGAGGACTAATTATTGTAGAGAACACCCTTCTTCCTACTGTGCTTGTTATCTTCATGATAAGAGCATTGCAGATTAAGAGTTATAGAGATTACCACTGTAACTCAAAAAAGTCAATCAGTATGAGTAGATGTTTAATGTATAACACATTTCGTGTAAATATGTTTTTACTTTCAAGAGATTGTAGTTCATCATAAGTTGGGATAAGAAAGATACAATGAGAAACGCTCTCATGTTTACTCTCTTATTAGAGACCAATACAATATTTGCTACTGTATGTATTCCTCTTTAAGATATTGATAGTTTCTCTTATTAATCTGGCTCTATCCCCATATGTTAATAGTGTGTAACCCTCAAGGGGTGAGGACTCTATGGATATGCTCACTAATGGGGTTGAATTCCTTGACCACCTTCTACATTGAGAATACAGTTATTGATTATGGAAGTGTGGGAGGGGGTGAAGACATAATGGGACATAATCCAATCCATACCGACAATACAAAGGAGTCAATTAGGGGATGATATAGCATATTCGGAAGAAAGAGGGTGTATGTTGCTCAAGGCAGATTATATGTTTTTATTCTGATTAGAAAATTATTCTTTAGGGGTTATTTATACAGGGATTTTATCTCGCCCAGGCTGGCAGGTTTTATACACATACAGCCGGTTCCAACCGTTCCTACCCCGAATTCTGCGTGTAATCCCAGAGAATCCAGGGGAACCCAGTCGTATAATCCCTCAATATTACCAAACGACCTCTCATACCAGTTTTCCTCATCTATGCAGAAGTAAAAGGGCGGGTCGGGGTCTATAGGTTCTCCACCCCAGCCGGGCAGAAAGAGAACCCAGAACTCAGAATTCACTATGATGTCTGGAACATCATAGTCAAAGTTAGACCACTCTGGATAATCCTCTATAAACTCTGGTGGGTCAAATGTCTCTCTCCACTTGCAATTATCTGTATCGGGCTTGTTTTCACCTGCCAGTGTGTTGCAGAGTGCTATGTCAAAGTCGGCGCCATCAGGAGGGGTTGTTTCACCATTATATGTCTGGAAGGAGAGAGTGATTCTCTCTACGATGTAGGTGTCATAGTTGGTAGCAGTCATCTTCTTGCCCCATCCATCCCATTCCCCCGTCATATAGTCCGCATACCAGTTGATGGCGTTCTCGTAGGTTTCATCGTCGTAGCGGAACTCATCACTTCCGGGGAGTGGCAAGGTGGTGCTATCAATTCTGTTTACTAAGTCACCTCCCGCTGTTTCTGATACACCATCTAACCATGCAAATGTGATGGTTGATATGAGAGTTATCAATATCGTAATGATAATCTTCATATTCATAATTATATTAACTCAAGAGGTTGAGTTTGTCAATGTATGGTGCTATTCGTTCTTTCACTGAGTTTATTCCTCCGATTGAACAGGGGTCAACATTATTGAGCGCTGATAGATATATGCTAATAAAATCACCCAGATATATTGCTCTAATTATTGCAGGGAGACCTCCATCTCCAGTTATGTTTATATGCAATACAGGTATGCCTTTACCCTTTACGATGTCAAGCAGTGCACCCCTCTGTTCTACTTTTGCACCCTTCTCCCACTCACCCTCAAGGGAGATTACGACACACTTGTCAGCTATACCCGATGCATCTTCCCAGCCAATTGCTTGGTTATGGCATAACTCGGGGAATGTGCGGTTGAAGGTGAGGACCTTTGCGTTCTCCTGAAACTGACCTGCCCACCTCTCAGCGACCACTCCCATCGCCTCACCTGTGCCATATACTATTGGCAGTTTGCCTTTAATCTGTATTGCAACATCCTTGGCGATGTTGTTCTCCACTGGTATATCTGCATTCACATCTGTTCTCAGGGCTTCTACTTCTTTGATGACCTCTTTGATGGTATCTTCATAACGGTTGAACAATCCCAGTTTACCGAGAGAGACGATGATGGGGATTAACAAGTAGCCAAGTGAAGCCCTTGGAGGTCTCCCAGCAGGTATCTTTATATGGGGGAGATTGAATTTTTGGCTCACCTGCTCTAATATGCCACCGCTTGATATGGTTATGATATTTCTCAGTGAACGGTCCAAAAGTGCCTTCAGTGAGGTAAGGGTTTCAATGGTATTGCCTGAGTAAGATATTGCAAATACCAAACACTTGTCATCAATATATTCTGGAACAGTGTAATCCCTAAAGCTGAATACAGGCATTTTGATGTTCTCTATAGCAGAGGTGGCGACTATGTTACCACATATACCTGAGCCACCCATACCTATGGTAGCAATAGATGATGGTATATGGTTGATTTTGATTAATTCTTGCTTTTCAGCAATCTGATATGCCTCTTCCAATTGCTCGGGGAAGGAAAGCGTCATCTCAAGCATATTACAGGTGTCATTCACTGGAATAAATCTACTATCTTTATCTGAATCCATTTTATAAACCTCTCTTTTTAGAGATATATTTTATGAATGACTATAATATATATTTAATATTGACAAAATTCTATAAAAATATTAAAAGTATTACAGGAGGAGCGATAATATGAAGATTTTAGCGGCAACATCGGGAAGTATGCCTGCGAAAGAAAGGGCTGATTACATAATCTCACTTGCCGAAAAGTTGGGCGCCGAATTGGTCGTTTTACATGTTATTAACAAGCAGGATGACTATTCTAATGGTGAAAAGGCACTTGACATCTTCAGGTTTAAGGGGAGGGGGGAGAGAATAAAAACAATATTTAGAGTAGGAAATATTACAGACACAATTTCAAATACCGCTGAGAGTGAGAATGCGGACCTGATATTAGTAGGAATTGAAGGTGGTCTTGACAGTTTGAATAATATATGCAGAGGTATAGCACGAAATACCTCCATCCCAATAGTTCTCGTTCCAGATATATGAAATCAATCAAAACTTATTTGGTGATAAATAGTTTATGGAGTTTGTTTAATATGTATAGAAGGAGGTTAGCAATGAAGAAGTCGATTATATCATTAGTAGCAGTCGCAATCGCTTTTCTCTTCCTCTATGGATGTGGAGGTGGTGAGAAGTATTATACATCTGATGAAATTACAGATTTTAATTGTTACGAATTAGGGGACCCTATAACGAAGGCACAGGAGAAGGTAAACTGGGCACGGCTATATATCTCTAAAAAGAAGTATGATGAGGCACTTAAAGCATTGGAAGAGGCAAATAACATTCTTGAGGTCGCCAACAGTTGTGACCTGAGTTTGATTAATGCTAAGATTCACCTCTATCAGGCACTGATGAACATTGAGGAGAATAGAATCAGTCAAGCAAGAGATGAACTGGGTAAAGCAGAGAGCGATGCAAGTCAGGCGGTGGATATGTTACCAGAGGCTCAGAAGGCGGAACTTCAGACGCTTCTCACCGAGATGAGGGAGTCCTTCCAGTCAATGCAGGTAAAGGGTGAAGAGAAGGAACAGACAGAAAAGATATTCAAGTTCTATAAAGACCTGAGCAAGATTATCAGTATGAGGTCTGAGAGAGAGGAAGAATAAGCGAGTTAGTTTAATCAATTAATTCATAAGACAATCAAGATTTAAGAAACCTTTTCAATATACTGTTTTAAGGATTTAAATATATTGTAACCTGAATGGATATTTGGAGTTTTAGTATCTATTGGAGCCAAATTCCACCTAAAAATTGCTCTTTCAGGGTGGGGCATAATCCCGACCACATTCCCAGCCCTGTTTGATAGTGATGCCAGATTGAACATAGCACCATTGGGATTATCAGGAAATTTTACCGCAGTATTTCCCTTTCTATCTGTATAGATAAAGCAAGGGAGTTGGCGCTCTTCAATTGCCTTCAGGAGTTTCTCATCTGTCGTAGCAAATCTGCCCTCCGAATGCGCAATAGGTAGGGCAATGATATCATTCTCACCAATGCTAACACTTATGGCACAGTCGGGTGTTTCAGGCATCCTTCTGATATATACAAACCGGTGGTAGAAACCCCACCTGTTCTCCATTCTGTTTCTCGCCATAGCCATCTCAACCCTGCCCGGTTCAAGACCCGGTATCAACCCTGATTCGGTCAGGACCTGACACCCGTTGCAGATGCCCACAATCGGTTTGCCTTTCTCCGCCTCCTCCGTCAGGACTGCCATTACGGGGTCTTTTGCAGCAATAACACCCGCTCTCACCCTGTCCTGGTGGGCGAACCCACCAGGGATGATAAAGCCATCGTATGAGCGAAGTTTATGCTCGGGTTCGTTCCACCGCACTATATCACCTTCAAGCCCCACATGTTTTACCGCTCTTAGGGTTTCCATCTCGCAGTTGGTGCCCGGAAACTGTATTACCGCTACCCTGCCTGCCACTCAAACACCTCCCTCAATGGTTGTCTATACAGTTCATTCAACTCGTTGATGTTTAGTTCTACAAGAACCGTGCCATTTCTTCTTACAATAAACTGGTCAGAAGCCACCGCCCTTCCTATGTGTGAAAAGGTAACACCTGCCTCTTCTGTTAGATTTTTTATCTTATTGATTCTCTCTCCAACGGAGCCGACTATGAACCCTCCTGCCTCTGAAAACAGGACTGTTTCATCGTTATGAGGTAAACATCCTATGTCTATTTCAATACCTAATGCCCCACCGTCAACTCTTACATCATAAATCATCTCAAACAGTGCTGTTATCAGACCACCATCGCTTATATCCTTGCATACATTGATATGCCCCTTTCGTCCAAGTTCTATTATGAGATTTATCATTCTCCTCACATATTCGCCATCAAAATGTGGTATTTCACCGCCTGTTGAGGCAATAATACTTTGATAGACAGAGCCACCAATTCTCTCAATATTCTCTGGGTCATAGATGAATATCAGTTCCGTATCTTCGTTTCTTATCTTTGACATAACTATATCATCTATACTATCTATCTTTCCAAGGCAGGCGATTATAGGTGAAGGTGGAACAGGTTCTCCCTCTGCGTTCTCGTTGTAGAAACTCACATTGCCCGATACCACAGGGAGTGGCTCGCCCGGTGAATCAAGGCGACCGATAGTATTGCATGCGTATGCAATACCCTCCACCGCTCTATGGAAGTCATTGAATACCACAGGGTCTTCAGGACTTCCGAAGTTTAAGCAGTCGGTTATGCAGATGGGAATACCCCCTGCACAGACCACATTGCGGACCGCCTCATAGACCGCTCCAGCGCCAGCCCAGAATGTGTCAATGAGACCCCACCTTGGATTGCCGTCAACCGCCATAGCAAGGCAGGTCTCTTTATCATCTATGGGCTTTATCACACCTGCCTCCGAAAAACCTGGGGGTAGTATTGTGTTTCCCTGAACGGTGGAATCGTAGTGTGAGAATATTGGCTCCCTGTCGCATACATCAAGATTAGATATAACCTTCTTGAACGCTTCCTCTATTTGTATTCTTCTCCCACTAATAAATGCGGATTGTTTTCTCTCTTTTCTCTTCCTCTCATAGAATATACCCTCGGTAATTGTCTTTGCTGGAACCGAGCATACAATCTCACCGTTATAATGCACCCTGTATAAACCATCCATCCTTGGCTCACCAATCACTGTCGCCTGCGCACCAGGATAGACCTTACCCAGTTCATACTCTACATTGTATATCTCAAGCACTCTATTGACGAATTCGTCGGGGACCACCAGGGCGTATCTCTCCTGCGTCTCGGCGCATGCGATAACCTCCGGTTTCAGACCCTCTATTGAGACGGGAACCCGTTCAAGATGAATGTCGGCGCCGAAGCCACCCTTGGATGCCAGTTCACTGGTTGCACAGGCAATACCACCGGCGCCAAGGTCCTTGAAACCGATGGTGATACCGCTTTTATGTGCCTCCTCAAGCACCTTAAATGTGGCTACGGTCAGAACCCGCTTGAGAAATGGGTCGTGGACCTGAACAGCACCTTTATCGGTCTCCTCCTCATTGAGAATCTCACTGGCGAAGGCGGCACCACCAAATCCAGTATCGTCAGTCGCCTTGCCTACAAGTATGAACTTATATGGTCTTTCTTTTGCCTTATGGGGGACGGCGGAGCGTGTTATACTGTTCCTTCTTACGACACCTACCGCCACTACATTAACAAGGCAGTTATCATCGTAGCCCTGATGAAAATAGACATCACCACCCAGGTTGGGGACGCCTATGGAATTGCCATAATCTGCGATACCTTTTACAACACCATTTGCGATGTATCTGGTTCTGTATCGCTTTTCACCATCCGGGTCTCCAAAGCGAAGTGGGTCCATCACTGCTACGACTTTTGCACCCATACAATAGACATCTCTTACTATACCACCGATTCCGGTAGCAGAGCCCTCTATGGGTAATACCTGCGATGGATGATTATGACTCTCGTGGGCTATTACTATGCACCAGGAATCATCGCCTTCACCGGTAAAGTGAACTACCCCTGCATCTTCCCCGGGACCTATGACTACATTTGAGGCAGATGTAGGTAGTATTTTAAGAATATTCTTGCTGGACTTGTAGGAGCAGTGCTCTGACCACATTATTGAGAATATGGTCTCCTCAACGGTGGTTGGTTCTCTTTCTATGAGTTCAACCAGCCGCCTGTATTCGTTATCTGGCAACAATCCATGCCCTGCCATTACGGAAGGATTATATGATAAAACCGTTAAATAATGAAAATGAAAGAGTTGTTGGATTAAAAACTATAAAAAGTGAAATTTTTCTCTTGACAGATGTAAAATTTTTTGCTACATTGTGATGAAATTCACGATTATGAAGGTATTGGAATATAAATCAGTCGTATTGAAATTCGTTGAGGTATTAAGACCTGGTTATGAACCTGATTATGAATGGTTTTATGGATAGTTTCAGGCGAAGGAGGGCAGACCTTTTAGGTCTGTATCTGGTTGTATTTGCCCCGGATTCTTCTGGGGTTTTATTTTACCTGTTTTATTTACAGAAGGGAGAAGTGTTTAAGAAACTTTATCACTTGATGTTGGCTCTGTTGACCCCAGAGTTCTCTGGGGTTTTATTTTATATAGTAAACGAACAGAAACCTGAGGGCGACCTCAGGAAGAAAGAGGAGGTAAGTGAAGATGAGTAACCTGAAAAGAACAACCATAGTACTTTGTGGATTGTTCCTGTTCGCCATTACACCATCCATTAATGCGTATGATGATGGCGATTGGCAGAACTGGCAGACCTACAAAGTCAAGGGCAAGATGACTGATACTATCACAGCGAGCTTGGAGATAGAGGCGCGCTTCGCTGATAATGTAAGTGAGTATTGCTATCTCCACGCTGATGGTGGTGTTAGCTTCAGTGTCCACAAGTTCTTCTCTCTGGGCTTTAACATGCGCTTCAAGAACGAATTGAAGAAGGCGAGCAAAGTCCATCCCTGGAAGGATGTTGACACAGAAGGTCTTCCAGATGAATTTCAAGACCAGTGGGATGCAATTATGGGAAGCAACCTGTGGGTGAAGAAATACAGCCCCCATATCAATGCAACTGTATCTTTTAAGCCAGGTGGTAGCAAACTAAAGGCAAGAACCCGCCTTGAGATAGGCATAACCAAAGACCAGGTTCTTAATACTGCTAATGGTGGATACGATATAGTTGGTGAGACATCTACTGATTATTATCTCAGAGAGAAGGTATCATATGACTTGCCGTTCAAGTTCAGCATTGTTCAGCCGTGGGTTGCTGATGAGTTGTTCTTCAAACTGAACACAGAGGAGGATGAGAACTTCTTCTATCGCAACCGTCTTTCAGCTGGCATAAAGCTGAAGATTTATGAAAAACTAACACTCTCACCATACTGGCTACTCCAGATGACAGAGAAGAAGAAAGATGACGAATGGAAGAAATACTATGTTATTGGACTGAAGACCGAACTCGGTTTTTAGTAAATAAGCATATTGAAAGGAGATGAGAAGATGAGAAGGATAACAACCCTATTGACATTAATGTTGATGGTAGCGATGGTTTTCAACATTGGATGCAAGAAGAAAGAGGAGGGAGAAGAAAAGGGTGGCGAGGTGACCATAACGGGCTCAACCACCATTCTACCTATTATGCAGAGAATTGCTGAGGTATATATGGAAAAGCACCCTGAGTATGAAATATCAGTGAGTGGTGGTGGTTCTGGTGTTGGAATCACAGCGTTGTTGGATGGCACAGCAGACATTGCAATGGCATCACGCACTATGAAGGACAAAGAATGGGCGACTGCTAAGGAGAAGCAGTTAGATATAAAAGAAGTTGAGATAGCAAGAGATGGTATTGCGGTTGTGCTCCATCCGACCAATCCGGTTAGTGGACTTACCTTAGAACAACTTAGAGACATTTACATTGGTAAGACCAAAAACTGGAAAGAAGTTGGAGGACCCGACTTAGATATAGTAGTTGTCTCCCGTGATTCTGCTTCTGGCACCTTTGAGGTGTTCAATAAGAAGGTTCTGAAGGATGAGAAGTTGAGGGTGGATGCTCTTATGCAGGCATCAAATGCCGCTGTTCGCTCATCAGTTGAGGGTTCTGAGGGAGCTATTGGCTATATTGGTCTTGGCTATATAACAGGT
>QMNJ01000048.1 GCA_003647715.1 Candidatus Coatesiibacteriota bacterium | reverse complement strand
TCCTGAAGTTATTAGGTGTGGTAGATAGTGTAGATGGTGAGGTAAGGGTGAAAAGGGATGGTATGTATCTTATAAGTGTTATGATGCGGGAGTTCTTCACCGCCTTAAATGACCTGAGGTATTACTGCAGGGTGGAGGGATTGTAGCAAAACAACTTTGCACTATGTCGTGAACTTCCTGCAAAAGTAATGTAAAGTGTAAAAAGGTAATTTCGGCGATTTCATTAAACTTTTCAAAATTGTCCTATCTCTAATCTTTGATAGCAATTGAAGGTGATATTCTTGTTATGTTTATCCATTATATTTCATTTCAGAAAAAATTTACTTTTGCGGAGGGTTCAACATTATATTCACAAGATGCTACATACGGTCTTATTTACAATTTACTGCAATAATTATTATTAAGTCATTCATAACAACCATTTATAAATCTTTTAACCTTCATTACGAGCATATTTGATTTATTGTAAATGGAGGTAAATTGCTTTAGAAATCCCTTGAGTATCCGCCTGAGATGTCAAGACCACGGAACCTAAAATCATTTCCCTTCATATTGAAACTGCCAAATGGCTGGACGAACTCTATCTGAGCGAAGAGGTCGCCGATATTGAAGAATGGTATCTGATACCCTGCTCCCACAGATACATAGGTTCTATACCAGTAGTATTGCCCGTAGGGGAAGTGGCGTGGGATGTCCGACCTATTCGGTATATCCTCCATATTGACATAGCCAATTGCAAGACCCGATGAGGCGAATATATAAGGGTATTTATCAAATACGAAGGGGAGTCGTAACATCACCCTCCCGCCCACACAGCCAAGGGAGGCAGATGTATAGAAATACTCCTGGGCATTATCACCCGGAAGGTCAAAGTAAGCAGATGTTCTTGATGACTCAATGAAGAATGTCGGACCGAATAATAGGTTGTTTCTTACCTCAAAAAGGATGTCAAAACCCAGGTTGAGACCCAGCCCATAGGCGCTCAGTCGGTCCTCTGTGTTTATCTTCTCTGCTTCTCCATTTATATACTTTATGAAATCAGGGGATGATATACCAATATATGTCCCACCCTTTATTCTCAGGGTGGTGGCGCCTGAACTACTATGAGCAGATAGCAAAAAGACAATAAACAGTATAAATATGATAACGAAGTTATTCCTGTGCATTCTCATTGTTATGTAAATTGACCAACCTCGCTTTTGATAACGCATGTTCTGTGGTGTTTCTGTATTACCCTGTTTACCGCATCTATCCCCTTTACCTCCGCCCGCCAGAACGGTGTAGGTGATGGAAGAACTAACATGGCAACCACAACCATATTCATTTCAAATATGCTCTTTATGAACAGGTTAACCTCATAACCTTTAAGCTCCCTATCTGACCTCAATGCCTCCTCAATCTCTCTCACTATCTTCGCCTCGGTACTATCAATGTCAATGGTAAGCCACAGGTTTAACTTCTCATAGTCCTGACAGACCACCCTCACACCACGCCACACTAAAGACCTGGTGGGAATCTGGTCTCTTCCACCGCCTCTTGTCTCTATAAGAACTGAGACCAGACCCCTGTCAATGATTAATCCGAAGTGGTCGCCCACCTCTATCAGGTCACCAGGACCTATGTCGTATATGAAGGGGACAATGACCCCGGCTATTACATCTATTACCTTGGGAAGCATCACAATTATGAGCAAGCCCACAATAGATAAGAATGCCCAATAGAAATAAGGCGACCTTGTTATGGGGATGCTCAATACGAAGTAGATGGCGATAATCACCACAATGGTTATCTTTACCACCTTAAATATGGTTCTTAAGGTCGCCCTCCTGACCCTGGCTCTTCTGCTATAACCCCTGGCAATTATGAGAGTGAGAACCCTGTCTAAAATCCACATAATTATATAGGCGAGAACCCCCAGAACTATGAACTTGAGCACCAGAACAACCACCTGATAGATTACCTCAAGAGCGACATCAAGGGGCTCCGACAATAACTCTAAAAATCTTCTACCATACTGACGGGTTGATGGGAATATCTGCGAGACGCTGATAATACCAAGATAGATAATTACAATATAGAAAATGTAGGAAATAATTCTCACAAACCCTTTCAGGCGCTTCCTGAGGTCATCTCTGGTCGGTTTATACCCGAGACGCCCGAGGAGGTTGGATATGCCCCGAAGTTTATTCTTATCAATATTCTCCCTCAACCTCTTTGAGCCGAAGAATACTACAATGTAGAATATGGGTAGAAAGACCAGTGTAAAAAGTATATACAAGACCTCCATATCTGTTAACGCCCTACAAAAATCTACTTGAGTTCCTCTGATATATTCACAATCTTCTTAACAAGATATGACGACATAAACGACTGTCTTATACTCAAATCACTTATATTATCTCTCACCATTGATATCTGATTCTGCAGATTCCCAAGAAGGGTCTTTGCACTATTACTATCACCTGTCTCATAGTAATATCTTAATAGAAGTGTATTTAATCTAAGTTCTTGTGCTGGTTTCTTAATTGACTCATCCATAATCTTAGATGCTGTTTTTACCAGTTCTTCCTGCATATCTCTATCATAGTTAATGTTATAGAGAGAAATCGCCTTTATAAACCTTGACGCTACCCTGTGGAAATGGCTACCCATTGCATCTGCGAGTTCCATGGTCTTATGTGCCATCTCAATAGCATCTTTATATTTGCAGGTCTCTAACAACATCAATGAACGATTATAACAATTCTCAAGTTCTATATGTTCAATCCCACTTTCCACTGCTATTGTATTGGCTTTCTTTATGTTCTCCTCCGCACCCTGCCAATTGGAAGTGCTTATCGCCAGAGATGTAAGTAGAATGCGAACCCTACCCTCAGTCATCTTATCACCTATCTCAACACTCTTCTCAAACGCCCTATTAAGATATTCCTCTGACCTGCGATAATGACCTATATCCATATAATAATTTCCCATCATCATATAAGCATTCTCTATTCCCATACCACTTCTTAAATCCATGGCTATACTCAAACCATTTTCAAGATTCTCTATCACATTGTCAAAAGATAATCGTTCAATGTTTAGAATACCAAGATTTAGAACTGCCAGCATTTCATATATCCTTACACCCGTCTTCTTTGCCATATCAAGCAACTTCGTCAAATAATCCTCAGCGGTGTCTAACTCGCCAAGGTCCATATAGACAGCACTGATATTATTCAGGATTTGTATCTGTTTATATAGAGCATCAATCTCTTCTGCAATCTCTAATGCCCTCAGGCAGTTATCAATCTCCTCACTATACATCCCCTTCATAGAATAGACCAGCCCCATATTCAATAAGGCATCAATAATTCCCTCATTGAATTCATTCTTCTCTGCAATATCAAGGCACTGTGAAAAATACCTCAGCGCTTCATCACCCATTCCCTTCAGCCAGTAACTTACTCCAATCTCTTGAAATGCCTTAAATCTCATGGAGTCCACTTTCAGTTTTGTGGATATTTCGTATGCCCTCTCTGCCAACCTTCTTGACCTGTCTGACTCATCAACGATATTGAAATATCTCGCTGACTTTATACAAGCCCTCGCCTTTAGTTCTTCATCGCCAGTCATATCTGCTATCTTCAACAACTCCTGAGTCCCCTTTTCTTGATTGTCTCTATCGCCAACTATGTGATAGAGGTCATCCATTCCATCCTTGAGTTCAAAAAGTTTGCTCAAATATTCTCGTTCATCAATTAAATTGTTCTCTCGCATCTTTGAAAGGTTCTCATCGGCAAGCTCATATAATCTCAACCCATCCCTGCATGACAGCGACCTCGCCGCCTTCTCTGCTGCTCTGATGTAGAACTCATATGCCTTCCAATACTCATTCGCCCTGCTATAATGGTAGGCGATTATCTCATACCTACCGCTTACATCACCCCACATCTCCTCTTCTAAATACACAGCCACCTTATGGTGAAGGTCAGTTCTGACAGAATATGGAATAGTGGAATAGACCACCTCGTGCGTCATAATATGCTTGAAGATATATTCCCATTCCGGCTCACCTTCATTCAGGAGGGTAATGTCAAACTGTTCCAGTTCCTCCAGTATCCCCCTCAACTCCTCACCTCTGGCAATATCCTGCAATGCCTCTAATTCCCTGAGTGTAAAAACTCTGCCTATGATACTCGCAACCTTCAACACCCCCTTAGTCCGCTCGTCAAGAAAGTCAATTCTGCTCAATATGGTATCATTAATTGTTTGGGGTATATCTATCTCCCTTACTCCCTCCTTTATGAAAGCCCTACCCTTCTCATCCCTCACAATCAGTCCCTTCTCAAATAGCAAATTGATTATCTCTTCAGTATAAAATGGATTTCCATTGCCGTTATCTATCACCAATCTAATAAACTCGTCCGGAACCTCATCAAGACCCACCCTATCCCTTATCAGGTCTTCAATTGAACTGTCGTCCAGGGATTCCAACTCAATGGTCTCACAGTTCTCTCTGCCTTTGATATCTGATATATCAATCTCCGGTCTTAACGCCAAAAGTATAAAAACTCTATCATTCAAAATTCTTGAAGAAATAAAACTCAAGAGTTCCTTTGATGTTCCATCCACCCACTGCAGGTCATCCAGGACCAATAGAACTGGCTCCCTATTCGCCAGTTCTTTAAGGATAGAAAGAACCATATCAAATACACGCTGTCTCTTCAATTCAGTATCAAGGGATGCGGTGAGTGGATTATCCTTCACATCAAAGCCCATTGCCTGACAGAGGACGGGTGTCCACTCCGCCTGCCCTATGCCCTTGAGTATTATCTCAACCTTCTCCTCCACCACATCCCTGTCCTCAAAAGGCGTGACCCCAAAGTAGTCGTTCAAGATGCTTCTCCATAGATAGTATGGTATATCACGACCGAAACTGGTGCAATCACCTTTATAGATTCTGAAGTTGTTATCAACCGCAATACTTATGGTCTCTTCAATCAAGCGGGTCTTACCTATACCAGCATCCCCCTCAATCACAAGAATATTACCACTACCACTACTCACCCTCCCAATAAAGTCCTTAACCTTATTTACCTCATCCTCCCGCCCCACCATCAAACGCCTCTCAGATACAAGAAGTGGAACCCTTCTCAATCCCTGTATAATTGAGACCTTAACCGCCTTCTCAATACCCTTTAATTTCATCTCTCCGAGTGGACTTATCCAGAACCTTAATTCAATCTTCAAGCACAGGTCATCACTGGCCAAAATAGTGTTGGGTGGTGCTTTTTCCATTAATCTTGAAGCAATATTCACCGTTCCCCCTATCACCGTATACTCCCTCCTCATATCCGACCCGAGATTCCCTGCAAACAGATGACCTGTATTAATCCCCATCTTTATCCTAACATCTCTGTTCTCTGCGAGAAGCTCTTTCATAAGCTCAACCGCACACATACCCGCCCTCATCTCATCATCCTCGTGAGCAAAGGGAACACCAAACACAATCATCATTCTGTCGCCTACCTTGAAGGGGTCAATCTTGTTTATCATCCCCTCATACTTCCTAACTACCCTCTGGGCGGTATTAAAGAACCTATTTTGAACTGCAAGGTCACGCTTCAAACCTATGTAGTTCATAAAAAGAATTACCGCCTTTCTGTGCTCACCTATCAGGGGAAGTTCCTCTGGAAGAGATATAATCTTCTCTAATACACCAATGGGAAGATAGGGCTTTATGCGGTCAAGTTCAAGAGAAGTTGTATCTGGCATCTCTATGTCCTTCTTGTGTTCTTTGGGATTGAATTTAACGCTACTTAGGGTTAAAAACCCTGTCCCCCTTTTGTGTTCAACCTCTATATAATCCTCAATATACCTGTGAGCCCTCTGCGTCAGGGTTATCTCACTCGCTCCTGTCACATCCTCACACCTCGCCAGTTCCTCAACCACACTTCCCGATATCACCCTCTCTATCCTTGAATGTGAACCCACCCTCAGGTCGGCAAACCTTCCACTGGTTATAGCCATATTTACTGTCAACTTTACCTTACCTATGGGCGTTTCAACCTCACCTATCTCAGATAATCTCTCCTTTATCATATAAGCACATGACACCGCCTGGAACCTGCTCTCCACCCTTATATTACCCCTTACTCCCCTGAATAGAACCAGCAATGAATCCCCACTGAATTTGAGCAATATACCACCATATTCAAATACCACATCCAATACTGCTGAGAATAACTGGTTAATTATTTTTAAAATCTCTTCAGGTGCATTCCTGCTTACACTACTAATACCATCAGACAGGTCGCTGAAACCCGATAGGTCTACAACCAATAATGAGCCCTCAATAATGTTTTTCTTTATATCCGGTGATAGTGGGTCTTTAATCTTCTCTGATATTACATCCCTTGAAATATAAGGAACTATCCTCTCGGTATCCGCAGAATTCCTTGACCTCATGCCATTAAATTTTTACGAATGTTCCCACACACTGAATTTACTTACATAACTACTTCTCGTAGTGCCCAATGATACACCTATAACCTCTGTTCCAACCTCCTTTTCTATGTATTCTATGTATTTTAACACACCTTTATCCAGGTCTTTCCACTCCAAGTTGCTTGTTTTCTCAAGATTAAAGCCCTGAAATTCCATATAATTGGGCACTACATTACCAATATGCATATTGTATGGCTCAATTTCCTTCAATTCAGAACCATTCAACACATATTTATCCGATATATAATACCTTGACAACCCTGATAATACATCTACTTTGGTCACTACAAGGTAATCTACACTGTTAATCTTCGCCGCAAATCTGAGTAAACTCAAGTCCAACCACCCACATCGCCTCGGTCTCCCCGTAGTAGAACCATACTCATTCCCCCGCTTCCTGAGATACTCAACCACTTCCCCACTCTGCTCGGTCGGAAATGGACCATTACCCACCCTCGTCTGATATGCCTTGAAAACACCGATGGTCTTTGATATGCACCTGGGGTCAATACCCAAACTTGTCACAACGCCTCCTACCGTCGTATTTGATGAAGTTACGAATGGATATGTGCCCCACTCAAGGTCTAACAAGCTCCCGTGGGCACCCTCCAGCAGAATATTGGCAGTATTCAGATTACTCCTGATTATTGACGCTGGCTCCTCCACAAACGGCTCAAGCCACCCTATGTGACTCTTTAGTGTATCTGCTACTTCAGACACATCAATGTTCTCTATCTTGTGTATATCACAGACAACCTTTAATCTTCTCTCTAAATCACTGTCAAGAAGGTCGCCAATTCTTATGCCCACCCTGAGTGCCTTATCTGCATAGGTGGGACCTATACCCCTCATAGTTGTGCCAATAGCGCCATTACCCAGCACATCCTCAATTCGCCTCTCAAGCTCCTTCTGTATCGGGGTAATCACATGAATTCTCGGAGATATCTTTAGATTGTTAGGGCTAACTTCATAGCCGAGCGACCTCAAAAACTCAATCTCCTCATAAAACCTGTTAAGGTCAACCACCATGCCCCCGCCGAGAAGACACAACTTGCCAGGTCTTAATATTCCCGCAGGAATAATTCTAAGAACTAACTTCCTGTCGTTAATAACTACCGTATGCCCCGCATTGTTTCCCCCTATATGTCTAACTATTATGTCAGCCCCCTCTGAAAGGATATCGCAAATTTTACCCTTACCTTCATCTCCCCACTGGAGACCTAACAACGCAATCAGGGGCATCTCCTACCTCATCTACCCTCTTATCACATCAAGTGCCTCCCTCAGACCGGCACCCTCATCAAATATATGACCAAAATCTTTCAAAACAACCTCCAATGCACCTAATGTAGCAATAACATCAAGTTTATCTACATAACCCATATGACCTATCCTGAACACTCTGTCTTTTAATCGTCCCTGCCCGTCTGCAAGATAAATCCCGAACCTTTCTAATATCTTTCCCCTCAACTCTTTTGATGTTACACCATCAGGACAGTTGACCACGGTAACATTGGGTGCATGATTTATAGAAAACAGCGTCAGATTCATTGCGGTGATACCCGCTCTCATCGCCATTGCCAGTTTGTTATGCCTTTCCCACACATTCTCCAGACCCTCACTCAATATCATCTTGATTGCTTCGTGAACACCATAGATGATTGAGATAGCAGGTGTCCAAGGGGTTTTGAAGTCAGCCATACCGTCTTTAGCACTGGCAAGGTCAAAGTAGAACCGAGGCAGAGTAGCACGTCTGTTTGCCATCCACGCCTTTTCACTTACCGCTGCAAATCCCAGACCCGGCGGACACATCAACCCCTTCTGCGAAGCAGAGAGCGATACATCCACACCCCATTCATCCATCTGGTATCTTGAGGTTGCAAGACCGCTAACTGTATCAACAAGAAAGAGAGCATCTGTCTCCCGAACAATCTTCCCTATCTCTTCAATGTCGTTCTCTATACCGGTTGATGTTTCAGTATGAGTAACAAACACCCCTTTTATTTCCCTACCCACCTCCTCACTCAACCTCTGCTCTATCAACTTGGGATTCACAGCCCTACCCCATTCTACCTCTAATACCCTCACAGTTAAACCATACGCCTGACATATCCTCACCCATCTGTCGCCAAAATGCCCCGTATTTACTACAAGAACCCTATCGCCCTCCGAGAAGAAATTCTGAACTGCCGCCTCAAGCATCCCAGTCCCCGATGATGTAAATATCAATATATCTCCATCGGTCCTGAATATCTCCCTCAATCCATCCCTTACCTGTTCCAGTAAGCCAGCAAAATACTGCGACCGATGATGCCTTATAGACCTGAGCATAGCCATCTTCACCCTCTCTGGAACCATAGTTGGTCCCGGCGCCATCAAACGATGCTTTGGATGATTCAATTCAATTTCGTAAAGGTTTTCGTTGTCAAGGTCATCAATAACCATCTCAAGCACTCTCCTCCTCTCTCTCCTTCAAAAGCACTGGCTTACCTCTGCCTGATACAAATGACTCCGTAACTACAACCTTGTTATATCTCTTGGCAATATCAGGCAGGTCATACATCAGTGGTATCATGAACGACTCCATAATGCTTCTCAACCCCCTCGCTCCGGTTCCCTTATCATATGCCCTCCTTGCCACCTCCCTCAATGCATCCTCCTCAAAGTCAATCTCTACCCCCTCAATTTCAAATATCTTCCTGTATTGCTTGGTTAATGCATTCTTTGGTTCAACCAGAATTCTTACCAGGTCATCTTCACTCAACGCATCTAAACTGGCGGTTACAGGAAGTCGCCCTACCAGTTCAGGAATGAGACCATATTTGATAAGGTCATGTGACTCAACCAGAGACAATATCTCACCAATAGCCACCTCCCTCCTTGACTTTATGTCGGCAGAGAAACCCATCCCTGCCTCCTGTGTGCGGGTTCTAATTATGTCTTCCAGCCCTACAAATGCACCACCACAGATAAACAGGATGTTGGTGGTGTCAATCCGTATGAACTCCTGATGCGGATGCTTTCTACCACCCTGAGGCGGCACATTTGCAATGGTGCCCTCAAGTATCTTGAGAAGCGCCTGCTGAACCCCCTCACCACTCACATCCCTGGTAATAGAAGGGCTTTCGGATTTGCGGGATATCTTGTCTATCTCGTCAATGTAGATGATGCCCACCTCTGCCCTCTCTATACTGCCCTCGGCAGCAACTATCAACTTTAACAGGATATTCTCTACATCCTCACCCACATACCCCGCCTCTGTAAGGGTAGTAGCATCCGCAATAGCAAATGGAACATCCAGATACCTCGCCAGGGTCCTGGCAAGCAGGGTCTTACCCGAGCCCGTTGGTCCAAGAAGCAAGATATTCGCCTTCTCAATCTCAACGCCCTCATCATCCTCAATTGAACGAGAATGCAATACCCTGTTGTAATGGTTGTAGAC
>QMNJ01000047.1 GCA_003647715.1 Candidatus Coatesiibacteriota bacterium | reverse complement strand
ATTGATGAGTTTATGGTTATGAATGAGAAGGAGGGGCTTGATGCTTTATATAAGTGTGTGAAGGGCGACTATGATATGGTAATAGTAGCACCAAGATTTCTTAACCAGTATATTGGGGCGGTAGCAGGTGATAACACAGGCATTGACTTTCTTGTCTTTGATAGCGAGGTAAGGGCAGAGAATGTGTTTTCGTGTATCTTTGATGCGTATGCGGGTGGTTATCTTGTGGGGGTTGTATCTGCAATGAAGAGTGAGGGAGAACCTCTGGGCTTCATAGCTCCTGACAGGAGCGAGTATATACAAAATCTCTATCGTGGTTATACCGAAGGGGCAGAAGGCATTTTTACAGGCATTGAGATAAAATACAAGGCATTTGGTAGAGAGAGTATGATGGCTGATGAGAAGGCGGGAGAGCAACTTGCTTGCGAGTTATATGATAGTGGTGTTAAGGTTATATTTGCACCCATAGGTATGGCGGGAGTGGGCGTATTTAAAGAGGCAAAGGAGAGAGGTAGGTTGGCGGTGGGATGTGACGCAAATCAGAACTATATTGAGCCAGGCTATGTTCTCACCTCTCTGGTAAGGGACATTGATGCCATCGTATATCAAGCGATTATAGATGCATTTAAGGGCGAGCTAAAGGGCGGTTTGTTTTATTATGGCATATCGGGTGGCTGGCTTGATATTGCCATAGATGAGTCGAACAGAGACCTGTTTGATGAGGTAATGTTAGAGAAGGTAGAACAGGTTAAAGCCGTGCTCAGGGAAAGGGTATGAGATATCTCATCTCAGCTTTTATTGTGCTCCTGTCAATCAACCAATCAGTTATGACGCTGGAGGAGGTGAGGGCGGTATGGGTCCCCGCCTGGGAGTTGACATCTCCTGAGAAGATTGAGGAAGTAGTGGATGATGTAGCCAGTGCTCATTTCAACCTTATATTCGCAGAGGTGAGATATCGGGCTGATTGCCTATACACACCAAACCGAATCTACGATGAATTCCCCAACTTTGAGCCGCGCTCAACATTCCTTGAAAACTCACCAACAGAGTTTGACCCTCTGGAATTTATACTTGAGTATGCTCACAAGAAGGGGATTAGGGTTCACGCCTGGGTTACCACCTTTGTTGCAACCAGAAAGGATTTTAAGGAGAGTGAACTACCATTTCCATCTGAGTGGTTCACCCTCAATGAGGCGGGCTCGCCTTATGATGAGAGTAGGCAGTGCTGGCTGGACCCGGCACTACCACAGGTTTGGAACTACCTTATAGGCATATTCTCAGACATTGTTATGAACTACCCGGTGGATGGCTTTCATCTTGACTATCTCCGTTACCCATCGGATGGTTTCGGGCATAATCCCTCTGCTGATTACATATTCACTGAGGAGACGGGTTTTGAACCAAAGAAGAATAAGGATATGTTTAGGGTCTGGCGGGCTGGAAGGATTACAAAGTTTCTGGGCGAGCTTGAGCAGTCGCTGCACAGAATAAGACCTGATTTGCCAATATCTGCTGCGGTTATAGGGGGGACTGTAGGTGCGTATGAGGAGTTCGGGCAGAGGTGGGGCGAGTGGCTGTCGAGCGGGTTGGTTGACTTTGTGGTGCCGATGTGTTATGCAGATAACATTGATAGCATAGAGGGGAGGTTGGAGGAGTATAAAAGGGTAGCAGATGAGAAAAGGGTGATAGTGGGCATTGGGGTGCTTGAGAGGGGGAACGGTAGAGTAGACACCGTTGAGCAGGTTACAGAGAGGATTAAGAGTATAAGGGCGCGTGGTTTCAATGGATACTCTGTATTCTCGCATGAGACACTAACTAAGTGTGATGAGGGTGTATTTGGGATGTTGTCGGAGGGGGTAAATAATCTGGTGGTGGATGTGCCTGATTTGAGGGTAATTGCTATGGAGAGGTTGCCGGTTGTTGCTATAAGCCACGGAGGTGAGAGGTATTACTCAATAAGGTATGACATTAAGTCAACACAGAGATATGCAATATTAAAGGCGAAGGAATTGCAGTATGAGACGGACAACAAAGCATTCATAAAATTGGAGGATGGGTGGTATAATATATATATTGGTTTATTTAACAAGAAAGGCGAAGCTGAGAGGTTGGCAGGTTTAATTAAGAGGTAATCAAGTGATAATTAGTATTGTGAAACTTGTAAGACCGCATCAATGGGTGAAGAATATAGTTATCTTTGCTGCGGTTATATTCTCTAAAAATTTCTTCAACTTACAATACCTTGAGAGAAGCATAATCGCATTTGGTGTATTCTGCGTTGCCTCAGGAGCGGTATATATATTTAATGACATCATAGATGCAAGAGCGGACAGAAATCACCCTCAGAAGTCAAGGAGACCTATCGCCGCGGGTGATATTAGTTTGGCGATGGCAATCATCTATTTTGTTGTAATGTTTGCGGGAGCAGTTGTATTATCCTACTTCATATTTAATATTCATTTCTTTAAGGTCGTCTCAATTTATATTCTTCTGAATATTCTATACTCTATTGTGCTGAAGCGGATTGTTATCCTTGATGTTGTTATAATATCAATTAACTTCGTTCTGAGGGCAGTAGCAGGTGTTTATGCGATAGCATCTACTCTTGAATTCTCTACTTGGTTGATTATATGCACATTCTTCTTATCGCTTTTTCTGGCTTTATCAAAAAGGCGAGCAGAGGTTGAGCTTCTGGAAGAGAGAGCAGAGAAGCATAGAAGGGCACTCAGGGATTATTCCACGAAACTTCTTGATGAAATGATAGCAGTAGTTACCGCATCTACGGTGATGTCATACACTCTATACACCATTTCAACATCAACTGTGGAGAAGTTTGGAACAGTGAATCTCGTTTATACAGTTCCGTTTGTGGTTTTTGGTATATTCAGGTATCTTTTTTTAATTCATATGCGTAAGGAGGGAGGGTCACCAACAAGGATTCTATATAGGGACAGACCGCTTATTATTAATTTAGTTTTATGGGTGATTTCGTGTATGCTTATTCTATATTGACTTTTTGACCTTAAATAAAACTTATGCTATCATAATGATTGATTTCTGAAGTTCTAAACTTAATAGAACAATTGTTTATATGTGGTGAGGTGCATTGAGATGAAGAGGACATATCAACCGAGCAAGACCAAGAGACGTAGAACTCATGGATTTCGTGTAAGGAGGAAGACCAAAGGTGGAAGAAAGATAATGAAGAACAGAATGAGAAAGAAGAGAACAAGAATAACCATAAGTTGATAAGGTGAGATAGGTTTGGGAATACCAGTACATATGCGATTTAACAGGCGCAGTGATTTTAAGTCGGTCCTCAGGTCTGGGGAAAAGATTGATTTAAGGGGTTTTACTATCTATTATCGGACTGGTGTAGAGGGTATAAAGCTCGGGTTAATAATTCCCTCAAGTTTTGGTAAGGCAGTGGTGAGGAACAGGGTAAGAAGGTGCCTCCAGGATGAGTTTATGAGGATTGTGGGGCAGGGTGATAAGGGTGTATGGATGATAGTAAGATTTTATGGGCGCTCCGAGAGGAGTAAATTAACGAGAAGTGATATAAAGGCATTGAGAGCTGAACTGAAGAGCGCAGTTAATGATATTATTGCTAAAAGTAATGAAGCAGGGGGAAGAAAGAGTGGTGGTAATTTCGCCAGTGAGATATTTGTTATTCCTGTGAGATTATATCAAATATTATTAAGTCCGATGTTCCCGCCTTCATGTCGCTTCAGCCCCTCCTGTTCAGAGTATGCGATTGAGGCATTGAGAAAGTATGGTATAATAAGAGGTTCTCTAAAGGCGGTATGGCGTGTATTGCGATGCAATCCATTTAGTGCCGGAGGTTATGACCCGGCGTAGGGATATAACTATAAAAACAATGTATTCGGTATTGTAGTCCAAAGTATTGTTGTATAATTAAGTATTTATTTGTAATAGGTTATACGGTGTATGAATTCGGTCATGAAACCTAAAAGCCCCATAGAAGTCCAGAGGGTTGTATTATGCAGTATAGATTAATACTTGCATTCGTTATATCCATGGTGGTTATTATCGGCTACACCTATGTGACCGACTATCTCAGGGGCGATAGGGAAGCACAGATTGAGAGAAAGGAAGAGGTAGCGATTGGTGCCGGAAAAGAGACGACACAATGGGAAGAAATCGTTTCTGGTGAAGGTGAAATAGTAGCAGAGGAGGTTGCGGAAGAGGAAGAGGAACCGTGGGTAGTTGAGGAGGGCTTTGATACTGAGGGTATGGTGAGGGAGGTTAGGGTTGAGACACCGTTGTATATGTTAAGGTTGAAAGATGGCAAGATAGTGGATGCAATAATAAAAAAGTATCATCAAAGTTATGACCAGCCACTTTTCACTACTGTAGAAGGTGATATACCACCCCTGCTTTTGAATTTCAAGAGCGATAAGCTTGAAAAGATAAATCGGTTGGGTTATTGGACTAAAAGTGAGGATATATACCTCAATTCAGGTGAGGAAGCAGAGGTGGAATTTATTGCGGGTGCGGGTGATAGTAGAATAGTAAAGAATCTTCAGTTCAAGGGTGATAGTTACAGAATAGGTTTCAGTATATCAACTGTAGGTTTGGACAAGGAACTTGAGGACGGCTATCAGGTGAGTTGTGGTTCATATACTCATAATAGTAAGCTGGCGGAGAAGTATGGCTGGGACACGAGGGATGTTCAGGCGGAGGTTTACATCGGTGATGAGAAAAAGAAGGATTCGCTCAATAAGGGCAGTGAGGAGAAGGATTACTCGGGCAATATTGCTTGGTGTGCTCTCAGTAACAAGTATTATCTCATATCCCTGATACCAAAAGGGGACAGAGGCACAGTCAGTGTGGTAAGGGAGAAAAACAACTACTTGAGTGTAAAACTATCTACAAGGTCAACGGACACATTTGCTCTCTATCTGGGTCCGAAAGAATACGACAGATTAAAGGCATATGGCGTAGGTCTGGAGAAGACGGTGAATCTTGGTTGGAGCTGGATTGCACCCATTACCAGGTTATTTCTCATTATGTTGAAGTGGTTCCATGCACTATTTAAAAACTATGGCATTGCGATTATCTGCCTGACAATTATTCTTAAGGTGGTTCTTTTACCATTGACAATAACCAGCACTCGCTCACAGAGGGCGATGCAGAAGATACAACCGATGGTAAAGGAGATACAGAATAAGTATAAGAGCGACCCCCAGAGGGCGAATATGGAGATAATGGCTCTCTACAAGAAATACAAGGTGAACCCTTTGAGCGGTTGTCTTCCCCTGTTGCTTCAGTTCCCGATATTCATTGCCCTGTATAATATGCTCAGAAACGCTATTGAGCTTAAGGGTGCCGAATTTGTCCTGTGGATAAAGGACCTATCAAGACCTGACGCACTGTTTCAACTCCCATTCAAGATACCATTTCTAAATACATCAAATTTCAATCTTCTACCTTTAATCAGTATAATAACCATGGTGTGGCAACAGAAGATGACAAAAACCACTGCCGGCGCAGACCAACAGCAGAAGATGATGGCATTTTTACCTGTAATTTTTGGATTTATATTTTATAATTTTCCGTCGGGATTTATTTTATACTGGCTTTTAATAACTATTTTAGGTATAATAGAACAAAAGTATATTGGGAAGCCAATTGAATTAGAAGAAAGGAGATAAGAATGGACTATTTTGAAGATGTTAAGTCAATAGAATTAGAAGCTGAGAGCGAAGCAGAAGCAATAAATATTGGTCAAGAAAAATTAGGATTACTTCCAGAGGAGATTAAATGTGAGGTTGTAGGTGAGGGTTCTAGGGGAATACTTAGCTTGGTCGGTTCGGCGAAGAAGAAGTATAGATTGTCTGTTAAGGACCCTGACCATTATCGTGCACGCAAACTCTTGCTAAAAGTTCTAGAGTATATGGGTCTTCCTGCACAGGTTGAATCTGAGAGAGTTAGTGAGGGAATTTACCTTCACATAAGGTCTAAGTATCAGGGTCTTCTGATAGGCAAGAGGGGCCAGACATTAGACGCCCTACATTTTGTTCTCAACCGTCTGTTCTCCGGAAACGGTGAGGACCACACACCAATAATCGTTGATGTGGCGAATTACAGAAGGAGGAGGGAGAGAAGTTTATCTCGGTTGGCACAGAATGTAGCAAAGAAGGTAAAGATGACCAAGATACCCCAGATATTGGAACCAATGGGACCTGCAGAGAGGAAGATTGTGCACTTCGCACTGAAGGATGAACCCAATGTTTACACCAGAAGCATTGGAAGTGGAATTCACAAGAAGATGAAGATAATGATGCGTGAAGAAGAGATGGAAGAATATTAGATAGGATAAATACATATTAACGACATATGGCTGGGGCACAAAGAGTGCCCCCCTTTTTATGTTAGAATAAGTAAATATGAGTGAGAACAACATTATTGTGGCGGAAGCAACACCAAGAGGAGTAGGAGCAATATCTATTGTTCGTCTGAGCGGAGATAACTGCTTTACTGTTGCGAAGAGCTTTATGAGTGGACTGCCTGAAGATAACCCCCCGGAGTCAGGCAAAGTGTGTCTGGTTAATCTTGTAGATGGTGAGAAGGTGATAGATAAAGCCACAGTTGTATTCTATAAAAGCCCATATTCATATACAGGGGAGGATATGGTAGAGATATTCTGCCATGGAAGCCCCGCTATTGTATCAACAATAGTGAGCATTGCAGAGAGTTTAGGAGCGAGGAGAGCGAGGGCGGGTGAGTTCACAAAGAGAGCATTCATAAACGGCAAGGTAGATATTATAACTGCGGAAGCGATTAACTCGCTGACGCGCTCTATGACTAAGGTTGGCTCTTCCATTGCGATGTCGGTTATGAAGGGCAATCTCAAAACCGTTATCGGTGACATATCAAAGGGAATGTTGCTTATTCAGGCGTTGATAGAGGCAATTATTGAGTATGAGGAGGATATACCGGTTGAGGGGACTATGAAGAGAGTTAATACAGAATTAAATGAGTTGATAAAACAGCTCCAGAGGATAGAAGCATCATACGGGGCATTCAAGGTGCTGTCAGGGGGGGCAAATGTGGTAATTGTAGGGAGGAAGAATGCGGGTAAGACCACTCTGTTCAACCGCCTGTTGGGTTATGAAAGAGGTATTGTAAGCGAACACCCAGGAACTACCAGGGACTACATCAGGGAACCACTTCATCTGGGCGATGATTATCTCATATATCTTACAGATATCGCAGGGCTGGGTGAGGTCTCCGATGATATTGATATGATGGCGACTGAGTCTGCCAGGGGAGTAATAAGCAATGCTGATATTTTGGTATTTCTTGTTGATGTTCAATATGGATGGGGTGGCATAGAGGATAAGATTTTAGGTTCTTTATCAGATAAAGAGATTGTCTATGTGGTGAGCAGGGCTGATTTATGCGAAGAAGGCGTTGTTAAGGTTTTCAAAAAGGTTGAGTCAATAACAGGTTGTAAGCCAATCGTCATATCATCAATAACTATGCAGGGTATAGATGAGCTGAGAGAGAGAGTTAGAGCGATTATGTCGTCTCTTTCTAAGATAGGGACCTTTCTGGTATCTGAGAGGCAGAGAGAGTTGGTGTGGGAGATGATTATACATTTGAAGAGGGTTGTAAATCTAATTGAGAGGGGTGAGGGGATTGAGATGGTGGCGGAGGAGATGCGTTGTGCTATTAGGTGTCTGGAACTGTTTGAGGGCAGGGGTTATACTGATGAGATGATAGATAAGATATTTGAGGAGTTCTGTGTAGGTAAGTGATGGATAAGGTGGTCGTAGTTGGAGGAGGGCACGCTGGGTGTGAATCGGCTTATGCCCTCTCAAAGATGGGGATAGATGTTTTGATAATAACACTTGATAAAACCTCTCTGGGGAGGGTTTCGTGCAATCCGTCAATGGGTGGTATAGCCAAGGGGCATCTTATATATGAGATTGAGGCGTGTGGAGGTGTTCAGCCGTTAATCACCGACAGGGCATCTATGCAATACCGAATGTTGAATAGAAAGAAAGGAAGTGCGGTATGGGGACTTCGGGCGCAGATAGACAGAGGATTATATGAAAGATATATGACGGAGTTTATTTCGTCTATTGGAAATATTGAGATTATTCAGGATGAGGTGGTGGATGTCATAACTGAGGGTGGAAGGGTTAGAGGGGTGGTAGCGAGTGATGAAGGTGAGTTGAACTGTAGTGCTGTTGTGATAACGACTGGGACATTCCTTAACGGTTTGTTGTATAGGGGTGAAGAGGTGTGGGAGGGGGGAAGGATTGGTGATGGTGCGTCAAAGGGGCTGGAGCGTTTCTTTGAGCGGGTGGGCATTGAGCTGGGTCGGTTAAAGACCGGCACACCTTCACGGCTCTACTGGAGGTCACTTGACCTTGACCGACTGATAAGGCAGGATGGAGAGAGGGGGATTCTAAACTTCAACTATGAGTTCGTGAGGGATGAACAGTTACTCTGTTATATCGCAAAGACAAACAGGCAGGTTCACGAGGTAATCATTAAGAACCTTGACAGGTCGCCTTTATATCAGGGTCATATAAAGGGTATAGGACCGAGGTATTGCCCGTCAATAGAGGATAAGGTTGTTAGATTTAGCGATAAGGAGAGCCACATTCTGTTCGTAGAGCCAGAGGGGTGGGAGAATGAGTTATGCTACATCAATGGTTTATCTAGCAGTTTACCTGCGGATGTTCAGGATGAGATGATACATTCCATTGAGGGCTTTGAAGACGCCGAAGTCGCCTGGTATGGGTATGCGGTAGAGTATGATTATGTTAATCCCATTCAATTGAAACCCACTCTGGAGTTAATGGCAGTAGATGGAGTATTTCTTGCGGGTCAGATAAATGGAACATCGGGTTATGAGGAAGCGGCTGCTCAGGGTCTGGTAGCGGGTGTGAATGCTGGAAACTATGTTCTGGGAAGGAAGCCATTTGTGCTTGCAAGAAATGAGTCATATATTGGTGTTTTGATTGATGACCTGGTAACCAGAGGTGTTGATGAGCCATACAGGTTGTTCACATCAAGGGCTGAATATCGCCTTGACCTTAGCCAGTATTCAGCACGATTGAGATTGACAGAAAGGGCATTTGAGCAGGGTCTTATTAACAGAAATCGGCTTGAATGGGTTGAGCAATTGGGAAGGAATTTGGAGAAATACAGGAGGGAACTTGAGAGCAGGAGAATGAGGGTGGGAGAAGAGGATATGACGGGGATTGAGTATATTAGGAGAAACAGTAATCCGTATAATATGTTGCCAATAGATGATGCATATAGACAAATATTGTCTATAATAACTGTTGAAGATATAAGGTATGAGAACTACAGAAAACGGATGAGAAGAGAAATAGACGAGGCAAGGCGTTTGATGATGATTAGAATTGATGATATTGATTATGATGAGGTTGATGGGCTATCAACTGAATCAAGACAGCGATTGAAGAGGGTAAGACCAGCAAATCTTGACCAGGCAAGTAGAATTCCGGGTATCAGACCGAGTGACATAATATCTTTGATGATATACCGGAGGAAGAAGAGGGATGATGTCAAAGAATCGAGAGCTGGTTAGGAGATGGCTTAAATCTAAGGGCAGGTTAGACATATTTGAACATCTTGAGATGTATAATGAACTTATTACAAGGTGGAAGGAGAGATTTAATATAGTGGGTGGGGACGAGGATAAGAGGTGGCGTTTGATTGGTGAGTCATTGCTTGCGATGGATTTAATAGATGGCGGTGATATTATAGATGTTGGAAGTGGTGGGGGGATACCTGCGATACCGCTTGCAATAGCGATAGATTATAATAGTATTACTATGGTAGAGCCAAATGAAAGAAAGGCGTTCATACTTGAGGACATTGTAAATAAACTCGGGCTTTTAAATGTTAGTATATTTTCATCGCAAATTGAAGAAATTAGAATGTATATGAAATATAATATAATTACTATTAGGGGAATTAGTAT
>QMNJ01000046.1 GCA_003647715.1 Candidatus Coatesiibacteriota bacterium | reverse complement strand
GCATAGCCCATATCCCTTGAGTGCCCCGCAATATCAGTGAGGAAGAACTCAAATAGGGTAAAGTCGCTACTATTCATGATTGACAGAAGGTTCTCCCCCGCTCTTTCTGGTTCTATTATTTCTATGTTGTATCCCCTCGCCACCAGTGTTGAGTTGTCTATGTCGTGATAGACGGCGTCTCCCCTTTTAAGCATGGCAAGGTCTCTCAGCCAGCCGATGCCTGAAAGTGCAGATATTGTGGTGACCGAAGCCCTAACCCCCCAGAGACGCCACACCCAGGGTCTCCTGTAGGCGTTGGCGAAGTCGCACTCAAAATCAAGTTTAGAGAGTTTTACGAATATGTTTTCTTTGCGAATTAACCTCCTCAATCGCAGGGGTGGGTAGGCGGGGCAGTGCCTTCCCATATATTTAGCGCAGTTTATACCAGTTAAGAGGGTTGCGGTTCCCGTGGCTGACTGTGGAATGCCTTTAACACCGAGGTTTGCATCAAGTGGTGTAGCAAGGCAGTTGCCCTTCAGTTTCGGTTTATTGAGTGCCTCAGCAGTTAAGCGACCGAAGTATTGCTCAAGCGATGGCAGTCCATACCTGCTCAGCGGGTTGCAATCATTGTCTTCAAGTCCCAGACCGATTCCATCAATGAACATAAATAGAGCATTTCTCTTTGACATATCTCTAACTTATAAGCGATTAATTTCTGGATTGTAATACACTTGTGTTGATTATAGAAGTCAAAATGGACTTACATATCAAAAAGGAGTATCGCCTTTAATCTGCCGTCCTTCATTCTCTCCACTTTATAATTATGATAGGTGAGCATCTTGACCTCACCGCCAAGGGTATGTTTCTCGGGGTCAATTGACTCGCCATAGCAGACAGCATTCACAATAATTTTATTTTCTTTCTCTATCATCTCAATATTAAAATCTGAGTAGAGTTCATTTTTTATTGAATACAAAAATATCAATTCCTTGATGAAGTTCATCAGCAGTTCCTGGAGGTCACCGCCTTCTGCACATATATCTCTACTCACATTTCTTTCAATGTCAGCAATATTGACCATCAGGGCGAACATCGCCTTTGCTGAGGTTGACAGCAGGTCCCTTTCGTCGTCTGCCACCACCTCTACAAGACCATCTGCAGTGTGCTGTAGGAACCTAAATCTCCCCATTGTATATACCCTCAATTGGTTTAAGTGACTTTATGCAGTTCAACTTGAAAGAGCGAATTCTCCCCCTCAAAAAGCAGAAGCCCTCTAAAAAGAAGCGGTTCTTGACTGAGATGGGCATTATATCCCTCTCAATGACCCCCTCTTTGCCTTCATAGGCGATGCGGATTACGAGACGGCGGTTAAGGGCTTCTACGATATTCTCATCAAGACCTCTGATAAATGGCTGGGTGCGTGACATCTGGGAGAGACGGTATATAGGCAGGTTCCATAGGTTATACATATCCGAATAGGTTGTCAGTGCCTTTGCGGTGAGGAGGGAGTCGCCTGTGGCGCGGTGCAGGTTCTCTGCTGGCAGGTTCAGTACACCTGCTATGTCAACCAGGCGATGGCTTACGAAATACGGCTGAAGGTATCTTGATATTCCCAGAAGGTCAATGACGGGGGATTTGAGTTGCCTTCTTATGGTTTTGAACAGTGCTATGTTTATGAAACCCATATCAAACGGAGCATTATGTGCAAGTATGATACACCCTTTGACTTTGTGTGCAAAGATGCTCATAACATCCTCAAGACGGGGAGCATACCTCAGTTCTTCCTCTGATATACCGTGAACTTCTTCTGCATCGGAGTTCATCTTACCTTCTATTCTTATGAGCGATGACCACATGTCTTCAATTTCCCCTGCTTTCATCTTCACCACTGCTATCTCTACCATCTCCGCACCCTTCTCAGGGGCGAGACCAGTGGTCTCCACATCTACGGTGGCTACCTCTACCTCTCCTAACAACGCACCGCTATGCATCATACCATTATATTCTCACCAGTTCTGTTTAACAAGGAATATTTGGTAGTTAAAGATTATCGCCTCAGAACTTCTCTTAAGTGCCTTCCCGTATAACTTCTATCATTTTTTATAATATCCTCAGGCGTTCCCTCTGCGACAATATAACCACCTTCATCTCCCCCCTCAGGTCCCAGGTCTATAATCCAGTCCGCACACTTTATTACCTCAGGGTTGTGCTCTATGACAATCACGGTATTTCCACTCTCCCGAAGTTTGAGGAGTATGTTCAACAGTTTTTTTACATCATCAAAGTGAAGTCCGGTGGTCGGTTCGTCAAGGAGATATAGTGTTTTGCCCGTCGGTTTTTTTGATAGTTCGCGCGCCAGTTTTATCCTCTGTGCCTCACCCCCTGATAGTGTAGTCGCCGGCTGACCGAGTTCTATGTAGCCGAGCCCCACCTTCTGCAGTAGAGCAAGATGCCGGTTAATTCTGGGGTGTGTCTTGAAGAAATCCAGTGCCTCGTCAACTGTCATTCTGAGAACATCGTAGATGTTCTTGCCTTTATATCTGACCTCAAGTGTCTCACGATTGTATCTTCTCCCCTGGCATACATCACAAACAATATAAAGGTCGGGAAGTAATATCATTTCCACCTTCTTGACACCAGCGCCACCACATGCCTCGCACCTTCCACCTCGGACATTGAAGGAGAACCTGCCCGGTTGATAACCACGGACCTTTGACTCTGGCAGTTGTGCAAATAGTTGTCTTATGGGGTCAAACAGTTTGGTATAGGTTGCGGGATTGGAGCGGGGAGTTCTGCCGATGGGGCTCTGGTCAATCCTAATTACTTTATCTATATTTTCTATGTGTTTTATCTCGTCGTAGGGCGCTGGCTTGACCGGTTTTCGGTTCAGGCGCCTTGCCAGGGCGCGGTATATGGTATCGTCCACCAGCGTTGACTTGCCGGAGCCACTGACACCGGTTATGCAGGTAAGCGTTCCCAGCGGTATTTTCACATTGATGCACTTGAGGTTGTGACCCCTGCAACCTGTGAACTCAATATACCTGTTGCTAATATTTGCTCTCTCTGATGGTATCTCTATTCTATCAGCACCCGCTATATACCTCCCTGTCAGGGTGCTTCTGGACCTCTTCAGGTTTGCGGGATTGCCCTCAAACACCACTTTTCCTCCGTTCTTGCCCGCACCAGGTCCAAGGTCTATAATCCAGTCCGCTGAGTTTATAGTATCTCTGTCATGCTCTACGATGATGACAGTGTTTCCAAGGTCGCGCAATCTCTTCAGTATATTGAGAAGGCGTGTGGTGTCCCTGGGGTGAAGCCCGATGGTCGGCTCGTCCAGAATGTATAAGACCCCTGTTAGACCGGAGCCAATCTGTGTGGCGAGACGAATTCGCTGTGCCTCACCGCCTGCCAGTGTTGGAGCCATTCTGTCCAAGGTCAGGTAGCCAACACCGACATCTATGAGAAAACTTAAGCGGGAGATTAACTCCTTTAATATCGGTTTCGCTATTGTGCTTCTCTCTCCATTGAGTTCAAGGTGGTTGAAGAACTTGAGTGCTGTAACTATGTCCATATTAGTGATGTCGGCTATATTATGACCATTAATATAGACAGAGAGCGCCTCAGGTCTCAGACGATTGCCTCCACACTCAGGGCATGGTTTCTTGCTTATGTATCTACCATAGTAGAACTCCCGTGCTTCCTCAGATGATGTATTCTTATAACCCCTTTCAATTATCCCGCAGACACCTTTGAAATGTATCTTCCTCTTCCTTATGTATCTACTGAGCGGTCTTATTTCTAGTAGTTCATTCTTCTCGCCATACAGTATTGCATTCCTCTGCCTCTCTGTGAGGTCCTTAAATGGTTTGTGCGGGTCAATATCGTATTTCTCTATCAGAGCATCTATTATTGCTTTTATCCAATCACTCGTTGTATCAGCCCATGGATTTATGGCACCCTCGTATATAGAGAGGTTGGGGTCTGGTATTATGAGGTCGGGGTCGGGCTTGCTAATAAACCCAAGACCCTTGCAATGCGGGCAGGCGCCGTAGGGGCTGTTGAAGGAGAAGAAGCGGGGGCTTATCTCTGCTACTGATGTCCCGCATCTGGGGCAGGATAGATACTGGCTCAATAATATCTCATCGCCACCCCTGGTTCTGACCACCACAAGACCGTCATCGGAGCGAGTGAGCGCTGTCTCTATATCCTCAGTCAACCTTTGCTGTATGCCCTCTTTGATTATCAGCCGGTCTACAACAAGGTGGATAGTGTGCTTTATATTCTTGTTCAGTTTTATATCATCTTCATCCAGGTGATATTCGGTGTCATCTATGATGAGACGGGTGAAGCCGTCTCTTTTCGCCTTCCCAATAATATCGGCGTGAATTCCCTTTCTACCTCTTACCAGAGGTGCCAGGATATAGACCCTACTCTCATCTGGTAGGCGCATTATCTCATCCACCATCTCGTCAATGGTCTGTGACTTTATCTTTGTTCCACACTTGTGGCAGTGTGGTTCACCTATGCGTGCATAGAGGAGTCGCAGGTAGTCGTGAATCTCGGTGATGGTAGCAACAGTGGAGCGGGGGTTGTGCCCTGCTGACTTCTGCTCAATTGATATGGCAGGTGATAACCCTTCTATGGCATCGCAGTCGGGCTTGGGCATCTGCTCCAGGAATTGGCGGGCATAGGCGGATAATGACTCCACATAGCGCCTCTGACCCTCTGCATATAAGGTGTCAAAGGCAAGGGATGATTTGCCCGAACCCGATACCCCTGTCACCACCACCAGTTTGTTGCGGGGAATATCTACTGTGATATTTTTCAGGTTGTGAACCCTTGCACCCCTTACCCTTATGGGTGATATACTATGTTCTTCTACTCTCTTTCTTCTGGGCATTACACTAATTATAATATATGGTCCTGTTGTTTAATGGATGCATTGGATAATTTCTATGAAAATCGGTTGATTCTTTATAGATATACGGCTTTTGTAATCGGTGGATTATTACTTCATCTTATCTCTTCTCGTAAATATCCTGATTGCTCTGGGTAGTTTCTCTCTCCATTCCCAGAGGTCACAACCGGTGATTAAGAATTGTGCTTTACTGCCATTTACAATGGTTGTTTCTCTTATCTGAAGGGGTTTGAAACCAAGGAGGTTCATCTTGTCTTCGGGGTTTTCCCACCTCTGAAGCAATACCCCCTTTATGTATCTGACCCCCCTTTTGATTAGGTAATCGTATCCATTTATAACCATTTCGCCCCACACTCTATATTGTGCTATATAATCGGGCAGGAAGTTTATATGTATATCAGCATTATAGCCCGCAGGTTCAAGGTTGAGGGGACCATATCTCAGGTGGTCTGTAATCATACGGAGGGCGACAACGAACACCTTTCTACCGAGTGAGTATCTGCCGGTAATAATTTTTAACATGATATCAGGGACTATCACCTGTTTCATTATCCTCTTCTGCCTTTCAAGGTTTGAGCAGAGTGCCATATAGCCCACCAATATGTTGCCATTGAGGGCGACCTGAAGCCCCTCTGGTTCAAAGTCGGTGTAGTATCTGGTGAAGAAGTCGGCAAACAGGTCAGGGTGTATGTCCAGCCATTTATTCAGATGTTCGCCAAAGTAGGCGGTTTCTATGCAAACACGGCGAACACCATCCCTATATTCAGGGCTGTATCTTCTTACAGTTATCATTCAGGTATATTGCAGTTCAACCGTTTGATGCAGGTTTTTTTACTTTTGGTATACATGCCTCATTACATCGCCAATCTCTATTTTATCAACGATATCCATGCCCTCAATAACCTTTGCGAAGACGGTGTATTTACCATCAAGTTGTGGGAGGTCATCAAGGCAGATGTAGAACTGGCTCCCTGCTGAGTGTGGTTCCTTGGTCTTCGCCATACCCACATATCCACGAAGGTGCTTGAACGGTGTTGTCTCGTCGGGTATGGTGTAGCCGGGACCACCATAGCCGGTCCCCTCAGGGTCGCCTCCCTGGACCACATAGCCCGGTTCAACTCTGTGGAATATTATACCGTCATAGTAGCCATCGTTTACCAGCATTAGGAAGTTGCCTGCGGTTATGGGCGCATCAAGGAGATAGACCTCCAGGATGATATTGCCCTTATCGGTCTCAATCACTACCTTTGGGTTTTCATAATCAATTGCATAGAGGGGGGTAATAAATATTACTGGTAGTATGAGAAGGCATATAGTTGCTATTCCCTTCATATATTACCTCCTGAGCATATTATATATCTACAGGTGAGAAGGGCAAGGTATATAAACCTTGCCCTCTATATGTTAATAGTGCCTGTTGTTACAGTTAAATTATTCTTTCTTCTTCCTCGGTCTTCCTCTTTTCCTCTTCTCTACTTTCTCCTCTTTCTCTGTCTCGGGTTTTTCCTCCTCCTTCTTTTCCTCCTCCTCAATTGCTGGTATTATCGGCTCCTCAAACTCCTCATCAAGCATCTCAAGGAGGTTTTCATCATCCTTCTTCTTGCGCACGATGGTGTAGATGATTACCTGACCGACCGAGTTGATAGTGAGAAGGTATGAGGCGATGAAAAGGAGTATGAGGGTGAATGTTAGACCGAGTATGAAGCCAGAGAGGTGCATGCTCCAGTTCAGTGTCTCATAGAATACTGGTTTGAAGTTTGGTATGCCAGCGGGAATCAGGGTAAGCCAATTGTAGAAATTCTGACAACAGGGAGACAATGATTTTATGAATGGCAGATTTGGCAGGTATTGCATAGCATAGGCGAAGAGAGTATTCACCTTCTCTGGGGTGTGTATTATCTCAGAGGCGTAGTAGTAGGTTGCAAACATCACCTTGATACCCAGAAATGAGGCAATGAAGAACAGGGCGGTTCCGAGCGGTGCTATTATCCATAATAGTATGTCGTAGATGACTATTCGCCACGGTTGGCTTGTTAAAGAGGAAAACAGCTCAAACATTGTCTCAAATGTGTCGTTCTTGGTTGTTGCTACCACAGCCGGAGTCATAATAAACGATAGGGCAATGACAGCAACGAGAAGGACGAAGAAGAGCGACACGATGAATATGGGTATTGCAAGCAGGTTGGTGGTAATCTCACCTACATAGGGTATCTCCTGCCAGGCACCAACTACCATACCACCCACAAACAGTATAACCATCAGTATTATCAGTGCGATGGGGCTGAAGATGACCGCCTTCCAGTTCTTCTTTATGAAGTTGAATGCCTCCTTCCTGGAGTAGAAGTCATTACCGCGCAACTGCTCTATGGTAATCTTTCCGACAGCCGCTGAGGCAAGGAACCACAGAATGACCATCACTGCAACGCCTACCCAGTAGAGTATGTCTCCTCCAACATTAAAGTCCATGGGGTATGCCTTGGAGAAAGGGCATGGGAAGAAGTGGTAGGTATGCCACATTATCGCAAGGTCATATCCGCTTATCTTTGCGGCAATATAGGTGAGGATGTCATAGATTAGTAATCCATAGAACAGATATGTAAAATGTATCCATATCTTCTTCGCCGCAAACCCCAGTTTTACCGCTCTGAATATATCACGAATATCAAAATATAGTGACACCATTCCTATTACCTCCTAATATGGGGAGCAATTAAAAATACTTTGTTGTGATTATTGCATTGTATATATGATTAGTCAAGAAGAAAAATATATTTATTTTTTATGATTTGATTATTAATATTTTTGATATTTATCCAAATTTAATAAATATCTGATTATTAGAAAATTTAATGAAAAATTTTCAATTATCTTTAAACGGTTCAGTGTGAACATCTTTAATATTTAATTTATGCACATATAAAAATATTGTTGTGTTTTTTATTACTATAATCTTTTCTACCTCAACCAAAACTATTTCATATAGTATCCATTATTATCCAGTTAATATGTCTTTTATAGAAAAAGTTGAATTTTACAGAAATTTCTCTTTATGATTAAAAATATGTGTATATTATTTACTTATCCCTCTCCTTCTTTATTCTGTATCTCTCATGCTCCCTGAATGTCTCAGTAAAATAGTGGCTACCATCGCCCTTTGATACAAAGTAGAGGTAGTCGGTCTCTGCAGGATACATCGCAGACATTATGGAAGACCTCCCCGGACTGCATATGGGACCTGGTGGTAGCCCAGTATATTTATAAGTATTATAATGGTTGTCAATCTTTAGGTCCTTCAGGTATATTGGACCCTCGGGTCTGTTCACAATAAATAAGATGGTTGCGCATGACTCAAGTTTCATACCATTTTTAAGCCGATTGTGAAAGACGCTTGAGACCAGCGGTCTCTCTTCATCAAGGTAGGTCTCCTTCTCTATGATTGAAGCGAGGGTTATAATCTGGTGTTCGCTCAGGTCTCCGTCGTAATCAGCCGAGAGTTCATTATAAACTACCTTATATCTGGTAATCATTGACCCTATTATTTCTTCCTCATCTGTATCGGGGGTGAATTCATATGTGTCAGGGAAGAGATAACCCTCCAGCGTTTTTGCCTCATTAGGAATCCCCTTAAATAGGTGCGGTTTATTGCATAGTTCAAGGAATCTCGCCTTATCTGCAATACCTGCCTCCTCAAGGCGTGAGGCAATCATCTCAATAGTGAATCCCTCCGGGATGGTTACCCTGTTGGTGTAGATTCTGCCGGAGGTTAGTATATCAAGTATCTCGTTGCTACTCATCGTTGGAGACAATCTGTAAAGTCCCGCCTGTAACCTCTTATCCGCACCAGTTACCCTGGCGAGGGTGATAAATGCAGTATCGCTCTTTATCAGCCCCTCCCTCTCAAGTCGTTCTGCAATACTATGGGTGGTCTCACCATCGTTGACCCTGAAATAGATATAGTTCTCATCTCCATGCTCATTTACAGGCGAGATTGCGGTTCTTATGCCTTTCACTATCAGAATGAGGGCAATTAGAAGCGCAAGTATGACCACCAGTGTGGTTATATTTCTTCTCAATAGGCGACCTCCAGTAGCGATATGATATCATTTAAATTGTAAATGGCAACGCCCCCCGCTGAACCGAAATAGACCGTATCGCCAGCCACCTCAATTGTTCTGATGTAGTCGCTTCCAAGACCGTCTGAAGATGAGATATATCCAACCACCGCTCCACTTTCAATATCGTATATGTCAACACCACAGCCCCTAACGGAGAGAAAAACTAAAGGGTAATGTGAGTCAATTGCCCATATATCTGTGTGTCTCAGACCACTTCCCCAGGTAATGTTCTCAAGACGCTCGCCGTCATATATGAATAGCCCTCTGTCCCAGGTTCCGATGAGGAGGTAATTACCAAGAGAGTAGAGTGAGAAGATATAGTCGGTATCAATGGTGCTTAATTCCTCAGGCAATGCCCTTAAAGTGCCGTCCTTACCGATAGCCGAGAGACCTCCTCCAAGGGTCCCGATGTATATTATATCATTATGCTCTTTTAGACAACTAACCCTGTTGTTCTTCAGCCCGTTTGTAGTGTCAATCTTGCCCAAAATCTCAAAGTCGGAAGATAGAATATACAGACCACAATCTGTAGCAACAAAGACAGTGTCTTCACACTCCAGTATTTCGTTTACCTTTGGAAGCTTGATATGTCCGGTCTCACCGCCTTTTATTATGTATAGACCTGATTTAGAGCCGATGGTAAGACAATCCGATATAAAAGAGATACATCTGGGTGAAATTGGTGATTCTGATAGGTGTATATCTTTTATTACTCCATCCTCAATTGATGATACCCCCCCGGAGGTCACAATTATGGTTTTTCCGTTGATGCACTCTATATCATAGATGGCGCTACCACTCAATCCCTCTCCAATATATAACCTATGTGTCTTTTTCCCCTTCACTCTGTATATGCCTGTGTCGGTGATGCAGATTAGGTTGTCGTCTATTCTTACAATACCGCTTACAATCTCATCTTTATCCATATCACCCTTTAATCCCCCTCTTTCAAATACACCCTTCTTATCGTTGAAACTTACAATATCACCTCTCAACCCCAGAATAATCTCATCACCGTCTTTGAATATTGTG
>QMNJ01000045.1 GCA_003647715.1 Candidatus Coatesiibacteriota bacterium | reverse complement strand
TAATTGCCTGGGGTTTTCTACTTCCAATGTATATGAGGGATGTGGTTGAGGCGAATATCGCTCGTATTGAAAGTGAACTTGGAGTTAAAATATCCTATGAGAGCATAGGTTTCATCCCCTTTACCACCAGTATTTTTATTGATGATTTTACTCTCAAACCTGAAAGCACCTCATGGTTCAACCTGCTCAGGGCTGACAGGATTACATTAAAAATAAATATAATAAGAGCAATGTTCTCAAGAGGCGAGAGCAGTATCCCGTTATTAGAGATGGAGAACCCGACTCTGGTCATCTCATGGGGTAAGAATAGTAGTGGTAGCGCTTTAGACGGGATAACCTTCAACGATGTTTCTGGTTCGGTTAGTGATTGCAACAGGATGATGGTTCTTCTCGCAGTGTTGGATGGGGGAGAGAGACGGTTTTCAGATAGACCGGTGTTTGAGACATTGCCAGATATAATGGTGAAGAACGGCAGGGTGGTGCTGAAGAGGGCTGGTAAATTGCTTATACTCATTGACAGTATGAGTGGTAAGATAGGTGATGATACGGAGGTAGAGGGCAGGGTATTTGGAGAACATGATTGCACCATAAAGGGCTCCATTAGGAGGGAACTTACACTTGAGCGAGTTGAGGTTGATACCGATGAGTTGAAACAGGTTTTGTTGGGTGAGATAAAGCCGGTATTTTGCGATAGTCGTTCATATATTGAGGGCAAACTGAGGGGTAGGGATAAGTTTCAGTTGAATGTTGACATAAAAGGCGGTAAACTCATACTCTCTAATAAGGAGCTCATCTTTGAGATTGAAAGTGCGAAGATGATGCTGAATAATGACCATCTGATTATTAGAAAGGCGAAACTATCATATAAAGGCAGCAGTTTTATTGTGGAAGGTATGGTTAATATGAGTGGCAGGGATGTGAGTATAAGAGCACACTCGCCAGAGGTTTCAAGGGATGTATTGGCAAAATTACTTCTCGGAAAATCCATACCTGATATAGTTCTCCCAGGTCTGGGTAGCGTCTTATTTGAGATTACCGGCACCATTGATGAACCAAGATATAGAGTGAGATTTGAGAGGGCGAGATAATATCTGAATAACTGAGGAAAAGGTGGGCATTAATAGCCCACCTATTCTTTCAATGCCGATATAATTATCACAGACCAATGTTTGCTGTTATACCTGCTCCGAAGAACCATGATTTGGTCATATCTGGTTGACCTTCTTCGGAGGGATATTCCCAGATTCTATACTGGAATGTTCCGTCTGCTGTTACGCTTGGGGATATCTTCATAGTTGCTTTTCCACCGAACCACATATGATTATCACCATCATATTCTATATAACCATCTGGTGTTTCTGGTGCAGCTGTTTTACCTTTGGTGATAGGAAAGGCAAAACCAACGACGCCATAAGTCGTTAGACGCCAGTTGACCTTATAACCTGGTTCTGCCAGAACATAGAAATATGATGGTAGTTTGTTGTTGTCTTTCTCTAACTCATAACGAAGTCCTGCCTGTGCTGAGATTACCATCGGGAAGTCCTCCACATAGCCCAATCTTATAAGACCTGCAGCATCTACTGCCAGGGCATCAACCTTATGACCTTCAGTGCCAACCGGCAATCTGATGCCTATCCTCGGTCCAAGTGAGATGTTGGGACCGAGCATTGGAATGAACTTGCCCTTCATCCAGATGTTGGAGATACCAAATGAGCTAATTTCGCTATCTTCGGGTATCCCACCGAGTTTCTGGATAGGAATAACCGCAGATACTGACCACAGTTTGTCAAAGGCAAAGCCCGCTTCCACTGGGAATAGAATGTCATTAACAGAGTCAGCATCTTCTTCTACACTCTCCCTGTAGAATGTAAAGTGCCCGTTGGCGATGATGGACTTCTCCCAGAAGTTCTGCCCTGTCCACTCGTATGTCCACAGATAGTCGTGATAGGACAATGCGGTGGCAGATAACAGAATAACAAAGCCCAATATAATTGCCACTTTTCTCATATCACACCCCCTTAAAGTGTGTTTTTATTTATGCATATTATTAATATCTTTTGTATGCAAAGTCAAGTGTAATATTTAAATCTGCATTAATAATTTTTCTTGCTATATGTTGAAAAAGTTGTTGACAAATTTTATTTTTATGGTAAAAATCTCTTAAGAGGTGAATAGGGAAATGATATACAGATTTGAAATTTATGTGAATGGAGGAGGGGTAATGCCATACGCCTGAAATATTTATGTTAACTATGGCATTTCCCCACCCGAAAGCGGTGGGTTTTTTATTTGTTAACTCATATATGGTGGAGGAAAAAACATTATGAACGAAGTAGTCCTTGAATGTAAAAACCTGACCAAGGCATTTAATACCCATAGTAATGGCTCTGGTATAAGGAACTTCTTTGTTAGAAAGAAGAAGATGTTTGCCCTGAAGAATATCTCCTTCTCTGTTCGCAAGGGTGAGATATTCGGTATTATCGGACCAAACGGCAGTGGAAAGTCAACTCTGGTAAGAATTATCGTTAACCTGCTTATTCCCGACAGTGGCTACTGTATGGTGAAGGGTATGGATGTTCAGAAGAATGAGATAGAGGTCAGGAGGTTGATGAACCGGGTCAGCGTGGAGGCATCATTCTTCAAGAAATTGTCGGTTATGGAGAACCTTTTATATATTGGTCGGCTATATAATATGAAGTCGGATGAAACAAGAAAGAGGGTTGAAGAGATAATGAAAAAATTAGTGTTCCCTGTGACATATCTGGAAGAGTCGGTTGAAAATCTATCCAGGGGAATGCAACAGAAAGTGGCTGTTGCCAGGGCTTTTATGACACAGCCAGAGTTGCTTCTGCTTGATGAGCCAACCACTGGTCTAGACCCCGTGTCAAAAAGGCATGTTCAGGAATTTATTGTATATGTCAGGAAGAGATTTGAAACTACCATATTGCTGTGCAGTCATGATATGGCAGAGGTGGAGAAAATATGCGACCGGGTTGCAATCATTATGAAAGGAGAGTTTGTTAAGGTTGACACCCCAGAGAGATTGAAGATTTTGGTGAGAGGGGTTGAGAACCCCACTATGGAGGATGTATTCATCCAGCTCACTGGTAGGGAGTGGGAGAAGGAGGTGAATTAGTATGGATATAGCATCTGAGGTAAGGGCTTCCTATGCCTTTGTGGCGAGGAACTTCAATCTGGTGAAGAGGTATCTGAGCTGGGAAGTTGTATTCATTGTTTTTACACTGGTTAATGTCCTGACCATTGGCTTCATCGGTGTTGCCACTGGCGACAAGAGGATGGTGCTCTATCTGGTGATTGGTGCGCTGGTGTGGAGGTTTTTAAGTGTAATATTCCACGAGGTAAGCGAGTCCATACAGTGGGAGAGGTGGGAGGGCACAATTGAATACACATTTATGGCTCCCATAAGAAGAACTATGATGCTCTTTGGAACGGTAATCTATGCTGTTCTCTATGGCACTATAAACACTGGTATAACATTAATTGTGGCATTGTTATTCTTTGACCTCACCCTCTCTGGTGCAAATATTCTGACCGGGCTACTGGTTCTTATCATCTCAAGCTTCTCGTTTATAGGGCTGGGTATCCTTGCGGCGATACTACCATTAATGAGCACCGAGAGGGGGTCACAGGCGGCACATATTATTCAGGCGATAGTGCTTTTGGTCTCCGGCGTCTATTATCCAATTAGTGTTTTACCAGAATGGATAAGACCGCTCTCAGTGTTATCACCTGCTACCTACACCCTTCGTATGATGAGGGACGCACTGCTTAATGGGAGGTCAATAGGTGAGATGTGGTTTGATATTCTGATACTTGGGATAGTTGGCTTCGCTCTGATACCGCTGGCGATATTCTTCTTCAACCTTGCTGAAAGGCACGCCAAGAAGTTGGGTAAGCTCAAGAGAAGCGGTTAGGATATTATGTTGTTCCTTATAGGTGATATAAGGGAATATATTTTTTTAGACAGACGAATAGGAGATTCCTAAATGAAAGGGGATGGGCATGTATAATAGACAAGGGGCTTAAGCCCCTTGTCTAACCGTGTATTAAGCCCTTTATCTGAAACAGTATTAAACCTCTTGTTTTCCATATTTCTTCATAGGGTCAAGTATCTCTTTGGGTATATATTCCTTTGCCTCCTCCTCACCCTTGAGTATGCGAAGGACACTCTCTGCCATAGCATCCATCTCTTTCTGACCCGGTATTACAATCACATCTGCTATAAATGAAACCCGCTCTTTAATCCACCTCATCAGCATATCAGAGCGAGAGAGACCACCGGTGAAGATAATGGCGTCAACATTGCCTTTAAGCACTGTAGCCATAGCGCCAACCTCTTTGGATATCTGATATGCCAGGGCTTCGTATATCAACCTTGCTAACTCATTCCCATTCTCTATCATCTTCTCTATCTCAATGGCATCGTTGGTGCCCAGATACCCTCTCAGACCCGCATTCTTCACAAGTTCTGCCTCAAGCTCCTTCTGGGTGAACTTGCCTGAATAGCAGAGTTTTATCAGTTCGCCGGTTGGAAGCGCTCCTACCCGCTGGGGTGTGAATGGACCCATACCCAGAAAGGCGTTGTTTACATCCACCATCTTGCCCCTGAAGTGGGCGGTAACCGATATTCCGCCACCCATATGGATTACTATGAGGTTGACCTCGGAGTGTTTCTTCTTGAGATGTTTCTCCGCCGCAATTCTTGCAACCGCCCGGATGTTTAAGGCATGAAGAACGCTCTTTCTGATGATGTCTGGATAGCCCGAGACCCTCGCCAGGTCGCTCATCTCATCCACAACCACAGGGTCAACGGTATATGCCTTCACTCCTATCCCGCTGGCAATCTCATAGGCCAGTGGTGCGCCGAGGTTGCTGGGATGCTCGTAGGGTGCTCTATGCTCAAGGTCGTCAAGCATCTTTCTGTTTACCTCATACACACCTCCCTCAATCGGCTGAACGAAACCACCCCTGCCAACCACAGCAGAGAATTTATTGATGTCAAAGCCCTTCTCCGATAACAAACCCAGTATGGTCTCCTTCCTGAATCTGTAGTCCTCATCCCGCTTCTTGAAGGACATCACCACCTCCGGGTCATGCATTATCTCCTCCTCAAAGATTGCCTTGCTATCCTCATAGATGGCTATCTTGGTGGAGGTGGAACCAGGGTTAATGGTTAAAATATAGAGATTATTCTTTTCAGTCATATCTACCACCATATAAATGCGATTAATTGAAATTCAGCACAAATATAATAAAGGTATGTTCATAACACAAGTGCAAACTTACATTCATACAGGCATTCATTTGCTATGTTAGAATAAAAGTTATGAGTATTACATTGTTTCCTCTTATCCCACTGGTCTTTATTCTGATTATCTTCTCATCAGCCATTTTTCTCACTCTGTATCTCTATCTCAGGCGGTTTTCTGAGGCAAGGCGAATTATGCTAATTCTACTCATTCTCAGAACAATGGTTATTCTATCTCTGATGCTTATTTTCATTGGTCTGACACTGCACTTCACCTACAGTTCTAAAAAGATAAGACCTCTGGTTGTGATTCTTGACATCAGTCCCAGTATGAATTATTTGCTTGAGGGAGAGGGCAAAACCAGATTTGAGCGGGCAATGGAGGTATTGTGGGAGATAGGTAAAGAGGCGAATTCATCCGGTTTTAAGATAGAGCTAGTGACCTCAGATGCCAAGAGGATTGAAATGCAATCAGATGAATTAGAAAAGCTTAAGCCCCTTAAGAAGCAGGAGGAGTCGCTCTATTCAGGGGTATTAGATATTATAGCATTATTTGGAGACAGAGCACGCGGATTCATACTTATTACTGACGGTGGACTGAATGATATTGATGTGGAGCATCTTCACGCCCTGCCAGACAACCTGTATATAGTCAATACGGGTAAAAACCCCTTGAGTGACATCGCGCTCATTGACTTGCAACTCCCCAATCCAATTCTTGCATCTATGGACCAGGTAGCGGAGTTAAGCGGTATCTACTACGGGCGGGAAGCGGTCTCATTCAAGGTAATATTGTCTCAAGGTGGTGAGGTTCTCGCAGAGGTTCCATATCATCTCAACCGTAGTGGATACTTTTCTATTGATATACCATTCAGAGCGAGTGGCGATATTGATGTCTTCAGTGCGGAGGTGGTGTGTGATAAAGATACAGTTGAACTTAATAACAAGGTGATAGAAGCAACCAATGTCATCAACAGGAGGATGAGAACTCTTATTGTTTCGCCTCAGCCGTCCCCTGATTATGCTTTTGTGAAGCGTGCGCTTATGCGCGACACAGCACTTGACCTGTCCACATACTGTATCACACCTGCAGGAGGACTAATTAGTGAGGAGACAACCGTTGATATTGCCGGTTATACCGGGCTTCTACCCGAGTTTGACTCTATAGTCGTTATGGGCGAGGTGCCTGTTGTTGAGGGTGTTTCTATTGCCGAGCACCTTGACAGATTGTGTGCTGATGATGGAGTTGGTATTGTGTATATCGCTCAGGATGGTGATACCTTAAGTTATGCTTCTTCACCGTTGTCAATGGGTGGAGAAGGCATAAGAGTTCGGCTTTCCACCCCTACCTGGAAAAGCGGGGTTTTCTTGTTTATGGATGAACTCAACTGTCTTGACGGTCTTGTTGCTTCTGGCTCAGGTGATGTTTCAAAGAGGAGCTGGTCGGAGGCGCTGGTATATGATGAGGACGGAATCCCACGGCTTGCTTGTGGAAGATACCTGAATGGTGTAAGTTATGCTCTTGCCTTCTGGGGTCTATGGCGTGTGCCGTATGCTCTTAGAGGTGATAGTATAGATAGATTGATGTCAGCGATAGTAAGAATGTCATCATACCCGCACCTTCAAGGCAGACCTAGGATTGAGGTATCAAGCAAAGAACCAATTGTTGGCGAAGAGGTTAAAATATCTGTTCCATCCAAGGATTGTGGCTCTTTGAGATACTCAATATACCGTTTGTTGGATGGAGGTGAGGAGGTTGTTAGGGGGGGCGAACTGTCCTATGAACTCAACGGGTATAGAACTGCATTTGTGCCTGAGGTGGTGGGTGTATATAGAATAGAGGTCTATTCAGGGGATAAGTCAAATTCAATATACTTTATATGTAATGAGGATATAGAAAGAGATACAGGTTCACACTCTGAAATTCTGTCTCGTGTGTTGGGTGGTGATAGGGTATTTAGTGAAGACGAGATAGACGACCTGATTGGTGGTCTTTCTGGTAAGACCTTCTATGAGGTCGTGGTTGACAGGGCGGTCTCATCCACCTCGTCACCCTGGCTATATGTTGCAGTTGTTCTTCTCATAACCGGTGAGTGGTATCTGAGAAGGAGGTATGGCTATTCATAATAGTGGAAGGTCTGGCTGGCTCTTTCTGATGAGTTTGTTCTGTGTGGGTTTCTCATCTCTTGCAGGACAGGTTGCTGGTGTGAGGGCGGTTCTGTCTATAAGTGGTGGGGGAGAGATAGTGATGTCCATCGCCCTTGCAATATGGCTATTCGGTCATTTCATTGGAAATATCGCAGGTATATCACTAATAAAGTTGATGTCCGCTTTTAAGGTCTATGTCGGCTCGTTTATATTTCTGTCGGTATCTGCTCCGCTTGCAATAATTCTTTTATTCATAATGAAGCAACCTGTGGGTCTGGTGACAGGCGAGATTGCGGGAGTGGTTGATACCATCGTTTTTTCATTAATTGTTATATTACCTATTACTATTCCCTTGGGTGTTTCCTTCGCCTCCGCTTCTTCACCAGATGTAAGGAGGGGAATTCGTATATCATATCTGTATGCGTTTGAGGCGTTTGGCTCCATTGCTGGCGGATTGATTGCATATATTGCTGTGCCTGAGTTTCTGAATACACTTTCGCTGGCTGTCGTCGCATCTGTGGTCTCTCTTCTGGCAGTGGTCTTCCTCTTTGGCTATCTGAGAGGCAGAACGAGGATTATAGTGCCGGCGGTGGTAGTGCTGATTGTTCTCTTTCTAATCACATCCATCTTCTCCGGTTCAGTTATGTCCCTCTATGAATATGTAAGAGGCAGTTATACTGTGCCTGGTTATAAGATATTGCTGATAGAGGCGACACCCTATGGGGAGATAGTTCTTATTGAGAGGGAGGGCGAGAGAGCAATACTGTTGAATGGGTGTATTATCGCCTCCAATGCCTACACAGATGTTGTTGAAGAGACAGCCCTACTGCCTCTTGCACTATCGGATTCTTATTCAAGAATTCTCCTGATTGGGGATGGGTTATCGGGTGAACTGGAGGTATTGAATGAGATTGAGGGCGTCTCCGAGGTCGTGGTTCCGATTATGAGTGGCGCGGTGGTGGAGATGGTAGATGAGAACCTAAATACTATACCAACTGATGACAGGATAAAGATTAAGATATGTGACCCGAGGAAGTATATTGAAGCGAGTGATAAGAGATTTAACCTCATAGTGAATGCGTCTCCACCCCCCACAACGGTAGAGGAGAACCGATTGTTTACGGTGGAGTGTATGAGGGCTGTGAGAGATGCGCTTGATGATGATGGAGTTTTTGTGCTGATAACTGAGGGGGATGAGCAGTATATAGGGGATGCGCTGGCAGAGTATCTTAAGTCAATCAAGTTGACTATAGGTGAAGTGTTTGAACGAGTGAATTATATCCCCGGCTCAAGAGTGATATTCGTAGCCAGAGATTCGGGTGAGGGATTTGATATAGAACCAAATGCATTGTGGAAGCGGATTGAGGCGCTCAGTGTTAAACCGAGGTATATAACGATGGAAGGGCTTTATTACCGATTGCTTGACAGCAGGGTGGATATGCTTGAGGAGGCGATGGATATAGCTTCTGGCGATGTAAACTACGACTATCAGTCCATTGCCTACTACCACGACCTTACCTATCTCGCCAACTATACCGACCCTGCCCTCTCTCAATTTCTCTCCAGAATAAAGTATCATCACCCGGGGATGATATTGTTGATTGTTCTGTTTGCTCTGATTGCATCATCGGTGTTGAACAGAAAGAGAGCTGTGGCGCCTACCATCCTGATTGTCATTATGGGTTCGCTCTCCATAATGCTGGAGATACTTCTCATAGTGGTCTATCAATCGGTGGTGGGAGGGCTATATCGCCAGATTGCGGTGATATTCGCCATATTTATGGCGGGTCTTGCTGTGGGAAGTATTGTATCGGGTTGGAAACTTACAAAGGGAAGAGGGGAGAGAATTCTGTTAGGAGCATATTTATTAACCGGTCTTCTTATTATGTCATTAAGCATTTTAGTATCGCGTATCAGCGGTATCCCAGTGGCAGTATTTTCGTTAGTCATCATTGCTCTCACCGCTATGTGCTCGGGGCTATTGTTTGGCTTTGCTTCAGACCGACTATCCGGACGCGGGAGCTGGGTGGGAGGACTATTCCATGGCTCTGAGACGCTTGGCTCCACACTCTCCTCCTTCATAACCGCCTTGATAATACTGCCGTTAATAGGATTGAAAGTTGCACTACTTATGCTTGGGTTAGCATTTATCTCTATTGGAATTGTGATTGTAATTATTATGTGGAGATGATTGTGAATATGGTCTGGCAGCATTTTTTTATATAATGTTATAGATTAGCATAAATGGTGAAGGATTATGACCGAGTTTGAGGAAGTCAGGAGAAGGGTAGAGGAGTTGAGGGCGAAGATTCGCCATCACGACTACCTGTATTATGTAGTGGGCAAGCCAGAGATAAGCGACTATGAGTATGACCAACTGGTAAAAGAATTGAAGGAGGTGGAGGAGAGGTTCCCTGAATTGATTACACCTGATTCTCCAACCCAGAGAGTGGGTGGAGAGCCCCTTGAGGGCTTTGAGCAGGTGAAACACTCAGTTCCTATGCTTTCTCTTGACAACGCATTCAGTGAGGAGGAGTTTGCCGATTTTGATGGAAGGGTCAAGAGATTGTTGGGTTTCTCTCATAATAACAATGTTGAGTATGTCTGTGAGCATAAGATGGATGGTGTGGCAATATCGCTTATCTATAGGGATGGAAAACTGGCGACTGCGATAACCAGAGGTGATGGTGTGGAGGGCGATGATATAACACAGAATGTCAGGACAATAAGGAGCATACCATTAGTGGTTGATGCAGGTGGGGAGTTCATAGTGAGAGGAGAGGCATATATACCAAAAGATGAGTTCAAGAAATTGAATGAG
>QMNJ01000044.1 GCA_003647715.1 Candidatus Coatesiibacteriota bacterium | reverse complement strand
CTATATAACTTATATATATTATTATTGTTTTGCAGGTGTTCCAGCTGTTCCCCGAATGAGCTTTATCAGTTCATCTATGTCCAGGCGAAGACCTTGGTCGTGGTCAAGCATACTGTCAATCTTGTTGATGGAGTGGATGACGGTTGAGTGGTCCCTGCCCCCGAATGCCTTTCCTATATCGCTTAATGGCATCTTGCTGAGGGTCCTTGCCAGATACATCGCTACCTGCCGCGCTTTGGCTATCTTTGATGAGCGGCTCTTGGACCTCAAATTGGACATACTCACCCTGTAGTATTTTGCAACAACACTCTGTATCTGCTCCACCGTCGGGGTCAGGTTAGCCCGGGTGAATGTGTCCGATAGCACTCGCTCCACTACATCCAGGTCTATGGGCTGACCGGTTAACTTATTGTATGCTGAGAGACGCACCAGCGCCCCCTCTATTAACCTTATATTGGAGGTGATATTATTGGCTATAGTGAGAACAACCTCCTCGGGCAACTTAATCCTCTCTATCTCTGCCTTCTTAGCAATAATAGCAATCCTGGTCTCTAAATCAGGTGCCTGGATGTCAGCAATCAACCCTCCCTCAAACCTTGATACCAACCGCTCCTCCACACCCACTATCTCCTTTGGCGGTCTATCGCTTGATAATACAATCTGCCGATTGGAATTGTAGAGAAAATTGAAGGTGTGGAAGAACTCCTCCTGTGTGCTCTCCTTCCCAGCAATGAATTGTATATCGTCAACCATAAGGAGGTCCAGATTTCTATACTTCATGCGGAATTTCTCCGTCTGCTTATTCAATATTGAGAACACGAACTCATTTACGAACTGCTCGCTGGTGATATACATTACCCGGAGGTCGGGGTGGTTTTCGGACACATAGTGGGCTATTGCCTGCATAAGGTGTGTCTTACCAAGACCGACACTGCTATAAATAAAGAGAGGGTTATAACCTGTCCCCGGCTCTTCTGCCACCGACATGCAGGCAGCATAGCAGAACTTATTTGAGTCGCCCACAACGAAGTAATCAAATGTGAAGCGGGGATTTAAGCGAAGAAGAAACTCCTCTTGAACCTCATCCTTCTTCTTCGCCTTGGTTTGTGTATCCCAGGTGAAGTTTATGTTAATCTCTTTCCCGGCTATTACCCTCACTGCGTTGGAGAGTTTGTCCACATACTGGTCTATGGTTCTGGTCTGGAGCCCCGGTTCAGAGAGTTCCACAATGAGTCGCTCATTATCAAGGTATATGGCGCTGGTCTTCTGGGTTACCTCACGAAGGTCATCCTCGCTCATCTCACTGCTAACGGAACTTATCGCCTTTGTCCAGAGTAGCTGTGGTCTTATCTCCATATTCTATAGAACACCATATTGTTTTACACACCTTTTCAACACAAGTTGAAAACTATGTTGATAACTGCCCCCTGATCCAAAAGAGATTATCACTACCATTCTAATATTCTAATGGATAATGTCAAATAAAAAACGCATTATAAGGTAAAAAAGAGTTAAAAAAATTAAGTTTTCTATTTTTTTAGTGTTTTAAGATGGTGGTAGTGTATACGCAATTTATATCTTGATTTTATATTGACTCAATGATATGTTTTAGTATGAGTGAGTGATAAGATTTTATAGGGAGGTGAAAAAAGAGATGAGATGTTTAGCTTTAATAATCACTTTCCTTATGGTAGTTTCTGTATTCGCCGACGAGATAGAGGTCCAGCCTGGTGCTGAAGCAAAGGATGCACAGATAACAAGTGCTATGTCTAATTATAACTGGGGCGACAGGCTATACCTAACGGACAACTGGGGAAATTGTGACACAAGAGGTATGATAGAGTTTGACTTTGAGGAATATGGATTTGACCCTGAGGGAAACTACAGGGTAAACGAGGCGACATTCTCGGTATATCATATCCTTAACTCCCCTGAGGGAGCAACATGGTACCTTTATAGAATCACCGAGGAATGGGAGGAGATGACTGTAACATACAACAATAAACCTGATTACGATGAGGATTATTTTTCTGAGACAGTGTATAGCGCTTCGCCGAGCTGGGAGGAGTTTGACGTAACCAATATGGTTCAGAGCTGGCTTGATGGTGAGTATGACAATTATGGATTCTACCTGTGGAGGGGTGGTTATGCCAATAAAATTACATACCATATCTCCAGTGACCATGGGGCATCCAGCTGGCACTGGAAACTATATGTTAACTATGATGACCTTACAGTGATTGAAGAGACAAGCATAGGAACGGTGAAGGCACTTTACAGGTAGTATAATAGTTTATGCTTCATCTAAGGGATGAAATTATGTTCATCCCTTCTTTTTTATATTGCACTCGCTTTGATGGCAAGCCCTCTGATATAAGGGAGTGGCTACCTATCATAAAGCAGACCGCTGGTGATACAAAATTTGCAATTGTTGAGACATCCTGGACTGCTGAGGATGAATATGGCGGTGGAGAAGGTGTCCAGGCGGACTATGTATATGAGGTATTCTGCATGAAGGACTACTTTGGCGAACAACTGGAGTATGTCTGCTGGTTCACCGAATGCGACCTGATTGAGGAGGCGTTTAGGGGTTTGAAGCTGTTCCGCCAGAGCGGTCTTATATCGTATGAGGGGGTGGAGAGGGAGGCGTGGTGGAAGTGGGTAGAGCTTGCTGAGAAGAAGGAATAGGAATTAGGGACATAATAAATATTGACCAGAACTAATAAGTTTAGATGTATGATTGAGTAATTTGTGAATTACTTAAACATTAGACCATTAAAAAATACATAATCATAGAAGCGAGAGTTCAAGCACTCTTGGCTTATCTGATAAGTCCTTTATTACATCTACCAACTTGAGACCGCAGAGTTCCGCATAGGTGTTGAAGTCCTCTGGTATCTCCTCCCCGAACTCCAGAAGCAACCTACCGCCCGGTTTGAGATAGTCCCTAGCTCCGGCGACGATATACCTGATGATGTCAAAGCCGTCCTCGCCCCCATACAGTGCAGAGATTGGTTCATGGTCTTTCACCTCCTTAGGCAATTTTTCTATGTCCTTCTGCTTTATATATGGAGGGTTGGCTACTATCAAGTCAAATGTGTCGCCCTCTTTGATACCCTCATAGAGGTCACCCATCCACACTCTCACCTTATCCCCCACATTATAGTTTCTGATGTTCTTCTCTGCGACCTTGATGGCAATACCATCTATGTCAACACCATAGCAACTCGCCCCCGTCTCTATAGCAAGGGTTATCGCGACCGCACCACACCCACAACCGACCTCAAAGACCCTCTTACCGCTGTCCTCGCCAAGGAGTTTTATGGCTCTTCTTACCAGAACCTCGGTCTCAAAACGGGGGATGAACACGCCCTTGCTTATACTGAACCTCCTTCCAAAGAAGTTGGTCCAGCCGATAGTATATTGTATTGGACGCCCCCTTCTTTTCTCCCTGAGTATATTATTGACCTTCACAATCTGTTCTTCTGTAACCTCGTCCTTACTGGTGTGAATATCCGTAAGTGTTGAGAGACCTGTAATGTGCTCAATAATCATCTTTGCATCTCCCACCGGTGAGGTGGCACCAATCTTTGACAGAACAATTACCAGAGAGCGGTAAAGGTCATTTACGGTATTAGCCCCCGGCTTGGTGGATTTCTCTATTTTGTCTTCAGACACTACTCCATCGCCTCTTCCATTTTACGCTTTCTGTCCTCAATTATTAATGGCTCAATCAACGGGTCAAGGTCTCCTGCCAGAATGCTGTCAAGCGAGTATAATGTAAGGTTTATTCTATGGTCAGTCACTCTGTTCTGTGGGAAGTTATATGTTCTTACCCGCTCGCTTCTGTCCCCTGTTTTAATCTGGTCCCGCCTTTTACTGGCTCTCTCCTCCATCTGCTCTCTCTGACGCAAGTCAAGAAGACGAGCCCTCAATATAGACATCGCCTTGGCGCGATTCTGGTGCTGAGAGCGCTCATCCTGGCACGATACCACTATACCGGTCGGTAGGTGGGTGATACGAACTGCACTGTCGGTCACATTGACATGCTGACCACCTGGACCGCTGGCTCTGAACACATCTACTTCAATGTCTTCGGATTTTATATCAACCTCTACTTCCTCTGCCTCAGGCAGAACAGCGACTGTAACCGCGGAAGTGTGGATTCTACCGCTGGACTCTGTGACAGGCACACGCTGGACACGGTGAACCCCACTCTCGTGCTTAAGACGGCTGAAGGCGCCTTTACCCTCAACGCTGAATATAATCTCCTTAAAACCACCAACCTCCGACTCGTGAGATGAGAGTACCCTCACCTTATAACCATTCTCGGTGGCATAGCGCTCATACATTCTGAACAGTTCACCCGCAAAGAGTGTCGCCTCGTCGCCACCAGTGCCCGCCCTTATCTCCATTATAACATTCCTATCTTCATAGGGGTCTGCAGGCACCAGTGCATATCTCAACTCCTCCTCTGTCTTGGTGAGTTTTTCCTCCGCCTCATCCAGACCCTGCCTGGCGATTTCTATCAGTTCCTCATCATCGTCAGACCCTATGATTGCCCGGTATTCATCAATCTCTTTTTCTATACTCTGGTATTGCCTGAAGAGGTCAACCACCTTCTCCAATTCTCTTAATCTTTTGGAGACGGACTTAACTCTTTCAGCATCCTGATAAACCTCTGGCTTGGCGACCTCCTCTTTCAACCTCTCGTATTGGGAGAGCAACTCATACATCTTTTCTTTCAAATCGTTTAACATAGTATGAATGAATTATATAATAACTTGTGCTGACAGACGATATAAAGTAATCATTCATCAGATATAAGTATTTATAAATTCTCCTAAAACAATTGCTTTGGTTATCATAAATAATTGTGAGTGATTACAATAAGTAAGTTATAAAACAAGAATCATAGAATATCAGTGATATTGTGGTTTCATATAAAAATATTATGTAGAAATTGTATTGGTGATACTGGTATTTATATGCGACTGTGGTGACAACAAAGGTAGTATTTTAACTATAATAACCTTGTGGTAATAAATGATAGTCCAAGTAACAATCCAGTAATGAGGTGTAGTTGGACGGTCCGGGCATTTGCGGGTATTATATCGGGGAACTTATCATAATATCTGCGAAGATGGAGAGTAATCTTGATAGCAAGTGGAATAGTGATTAAACTGATTAATGACAGAGTTGTGAACTCTCCAAGGATTGCAGGTAAGAAGATTGAAACATATGTTCCAATAATGATTATGTAGAATCCAACTCTTGCCTTGTCGGGACCGAGAATAACTATAAGGGTCCTTTTATCTGCCATTTTGTCGGCATAATGGTCTGGAAACTCGTTTATGTATAAAACAGCCGTTATCAGCAGAGCGACGGGAATGCCAGCGAGAATGGCGGGCAGGGTAATTTTATTTGCTTGAAGGTAGTATGCGCCAAGAACTGAGAGGATGCCAAAATTAACTCCCACCATTAACTCACCTACTCCTCTATATCCTAATCTCAATGGACCGAGAGTATAGAAGAGAACCGAGAAGACACCAATTAGCCCCAATATGAGTATTACATTACCGTGTGATACATAGTTTAGGTAGAGACCTGCTAATGAACCGAGGATGAGCGTAATGATGCCACCTATCAAAACCTCCCTTGGGGTCAGTTCTCCATTCTGAATAGAGCGGCTCCCAGCATTAAAAGGGCTAATATTCTTGTTATACCAGTCATTGCCTGTGATGTGGTCGCCATAATCGTTCAGCAGGTTAACCGAAGCATGAAGTGATATGAGACCAGTAAGACAAAGCAATGCATACACCAGATTGACTGTCCCGGTGTGTAGATAGGCAAGAGATGTCCCCACAACGACCGGGACCAAACTTGCTGTGAAAAACGGAGCTCTTATTGCCTTAATCCACCTTCTCATTTAGCTAAAATTGAAATATTTTAACCTATTAGTGTAACAAAGATGGATTATTATTTCAACGGACTTTAATACTTTATGTATAAAAACCATTGACATCACGATAATTATTCTTTTTCTATTGCGATGCAGACCATACGAAATATTAGATATTTAGATTCAAAATTACTGAGATGGACTTCTGATAAGCGATACAATCTGGTATACAGAAACAGGTTTTACCTTACCCTTAACTTTAACTATTCCCATCGGTATTGTGTCAAAGTAATCTCTTATCAATTTGTATGTCTCTTCGCCAACAAGCACCTGTCCGCCCTCTGATATATCAACGAGGCGGTTTGCGAGGTTAACCGGGTCACCGATGGCGGTGTATTCCAGTCGCGAGGTATAACCTATGTTTCCAACAACTGCAATTCCTGAGTTTATCCCAAAACCAACCCTTGGGTATTCAAACCCTGATTGCTCCATCTCTTTTATCTTTGACTGATAAAGTTTATTTAGGGATTCTTTAATATCAAGTGCACAATTAACTGCCTTGAATGCATGGTATTTATCATCAAGCGGTGCTCCGAACAGCGCCATCAAGCCATCACCTGTGAACTTATCAAGCGTTCCAGCATTCTGAAATACCTTATCAGTCATTATGGTTAGATAACGATTTAGAATTGTTACTACATCTTCAGGAGCCATCCTCTCTGAAAATGTTGTGAAGCCCCTTATGTCTGCAAAGAATATGGTTATTTCTCTGCGAAGACCCTTGAGTGACTCCATATACTTGCCCGGTGCCCTCAAGATTTCATCCGCCACCTGGTGGGACACATAACGCCTGAAGGCACCTTCTATAAGCTCCTTCTTCTCCAGATTCTCAGCCATCTCGTTAAATGCCCTTGACAGTTCCTCCATCTCGTCCCTCGTTCTAACATCAACACGGTATCTAAAGTCACCCTTACCAATTGCTCTGGCGCCGCTGACCAGCTTCCTTATCGGGTTCAAGATAAACTGCGCAAGACCTATAGCGCCCATTATGCCCAGGAAGATGCCTCCTGAGGCAATAGTGAATATCATATACCTCACATTCTGAACCACTGATAGTATTGTCTTCTTTGATAGACCGAGATAGACATATCCCAGATGCTTTTGACCCCCAAATATTACAGGAACACTGATATCTATTATACTCTCTCCCTCGCTTTCATATTCCTGCACCAATAGGTCACCTGTCGTATTGACCCTTAAACCTTCGGGAGGTGTGAACTTCTCGCCCAGAAACTTAGGGGTTGGTGCCTTTAATCTGTTCTCATTATCAACTACATAGCAATAAAGAACACCTTCACTCTTTAAGACCTCCTTGGCAAGAGATGGTGGTGCCAGGTCATCATCAGCCATCAACGGCTCTGCAAGGTCATTTGCAAGATTTCTCGCCAGAATCTCCCCCCGCAACTGAACCTCCGAGAGAAGAACATTGTTTATCCTCCTCACTACCAGACCACTTATTAGACCTGCAACTATGAATATTAATAGGACAATCAATACGATAAGTTTGACTCTCAGGGATATCTTCATATGTAGGCCTCAAGTATTGTAAAAGTTGTTGTATAGGTAGATATTAACTGATAAAGAATTATCTTACAACTGCTATCTTCTGAATAAACTGCTTCTCATCATCTGTCTCAAGCGATTCAGCAGTAAGAACTACTATATAGACATCGCTACCAAGGTCGCCAATGAAAAGCGGAAAGTCATATTCTCCTCTCGGTTCAACATCCTGTTCAATGGTTTTTATCCTCCTTCCCGCAACATCATATATCTCAAATGTCAGGTGTGTATTATGGTATAGAGTCATCCTGATATTTACAGTATCGGCGCTGACTGGATTGGGCCAGGGATAGACCTTGTCGTCCATAAATCTCTGCGAGGACCCCTCTGTCCAAAAGGTGGAGACATATCTATCACAGGGGTTATTATAATAGTCCTCAACACCCTCAACTGTTATAGTTACCTCGTCGCCTTCATTAAAATTACCAATAAGAGGCAGTGTCAGTTGAAATAGTTTCTCCTCTTGACTGTAATCCAGCTGAGGCTCCTCCCAGTTACGTTCTCCACTTATCTTTCCTTTTATACTAATCGTATCGCTATTCACTGTGTCAATATCAATGAGTTCATCAAAGAATATGAGAATGTCAACATCCACAGGAACATCCGTATCACCATCCTCGGGTTTGGTCTTCATAACTATTGGCGGTTTACCATCATAATACCTGAAATATATCTCAAGGTCATCCTGGCTATGTTCGCCGTCCTCGCCCGTCCAGAGGCATACCATATTCCCGCCGTAACTTAAAGAGAGGTCGGATAGGTCATCATCCAGATTATCCCTATTGTGAGAGATAACCAACCCTGTCCAATCCCAGTGATAACTATCACCATCAATTATACCCCATACGCCATATATATCTACCTGTTCATTGGTTCCCACCCTCCCCCTTGTGAAAGAGCAGAACATAAGTGGTCCGGGGAAGAATACTACGGAGGGATGATGGTCATATTTTGGGTCTGAGAGATGAACCATCTCCTCTCCAAGCCAGCCACTATCGGGAATCCAGACATCAGAATATACATTAGTAGTTTCATCTTCAAAGCAAGACCATACAAGAGCGGTTCCCTCATAATTATATGCTGAACAGTATATATCGGCATCTATTCCATTGTCGTCATGAACACCCATATCAACCCATTCTTCACTTTCTCTATCCCACTTCGCAACTTTTATATCACCAGGTTCATCAGAAGGCCCATCTTCCTTTGCCTTCCACACAATCCAGGGGTCTCCATTCAAATCTACAGATATAGAGCAGGTAATATCGTCCATATCATCATCTGACAGCTCAAACTTCTTATAGGAACTAAAACCACTGTAAAATTGATTGGCATAAGAGTAATAGAGGTCTGCTTCTTCTCCTATATTTACAGCAGACCAGAATACCCATACCTCACCATAGGAATTGCCTGCGACTATGGGTTTATAATTTATTTCTCTATCAGATGGAATCTCACCAGATACCCAATTTTCTTCATAATAATATTCATAATGAATTTTTCTGTTGGTTGCCTCCCAGACCAGAAAGGGAGATATTTTATACTCACCCTCGCCCTCCTCAATATTGAAAACTGTTATGTCAACACCTTTTGAATCCAGATAAGCTATTTGTCTTTCAAATGTTCTCCAGGTTCTATCATAATCAAGGAATGCATAGAAGACCTTTATCTCACTTTCACGATTTTCCAGATAGACAGCGTGAGGCATCTCATTTATATCAAATACGCATTTAGATGAGTAATCGTTGAAATCCGTCTTTGTTACTCTCTCTGCATTCCACCACCCATCTCCATAAGTATTTATAGAGAATATAAAAGTAACTAATATAATTAGAACTAAGCATCTATGCATTCTTATCAACTCCTATATCAACTATTGGGTGTGGCATTCTAATCCAACTTCTTAAGTATATTTTGTGCTCTTGTTATATTACTCTGTGCCTTCACATAGAGTTCGCTATCAGGCGGTATCTGCTTCCAGTATTCTATGGCGGTCCTATATCTGTGGTCGGTATATGCGTTTATCCCCGCAAGATATATAGCATAATAGTCAACTGCTTCTTCTCGCGCTTCTTCCTCCCGCTTTTTAACAATCATCTCAAGATAGTATTTTGCTTCACTGTTTTCAGGAGATATCTCCAGGACCTGATAGAATATCCTCTCCGCCTCTTCGTAATTACCACTGGTATAGAGGTCTTTGCCTGCAGAGAGCAATCGGTTCTTGTTCTCAGATATTGAGGTAAGTGCCCTTGACTCTCCCTCCTGTGCCTCCTTGTTGGAGGGGTCCAGGTCAAGCACCTCCCTCCAGGAGGCGAGAGCCATCAACCAGTTGCCTGCCTCTTCATACTTCTTTGCCTTTCTTATCAGTTCACTTGACTTATCTGAGAGACGCCACCTGGCATCCTGAATGCTGTTTGTAGCGTCAATGTTATCGGGGTCAAGGTCTAAAACCTTTTCCCACAGTTCTATCGCCTTCTTGTAATCACCCCTGCTGTAGTGGGATAACGCCTCGTCAAATAATTCCTTTATCTTCTCTTCTCTCTTTGACTGCCTTCTCTCAAGTTCCGCCTCCGCCTTCCTGAGCATCTCCAGCGCTTCACTATTAGCAGGGTCAACCTCAAGAACCAGTTTGGATTCCAGTATCGCCTCTGATATTCTCCCGAAACTATAATAATTCTCTGCCTTCCTGAGGTGTGTCTCTATCTCATTCGCCCTCTTCTCTTCCATTGCTCTCTCTATCATCACCTGCGCCTCTTCCAACTCAGGATTCCACACCAGCGCCAAATCCAATGTTGTTATTGCTTCTTCGTATCTCCCCTCTTT
>QMNJ01000043.1 GCA_003647715.1 Candidatus Coatesiibacteriota bacterium | reverse complement strand
TGGTGTGGTAAACTTTTTCTTGAAGGTCGGGTTTTCAGGGTCGGATATATCTACCACGATGAGACCGCCGTCTTTAGCGGCGATGTAAGCATAGTTGCCTTTCACTGCTACATCTTCTACCCTGCCGTATGATGACAAGTCAATGGAACCGACCAGTTGAGGAGGATTCTCTGGCTGGTTGGCATCTTCAGAGCAATTAACGATATAAATGGAAAGAAACACTAAAACAAAGAAGATATGCATATTTAATTTTTTCATAACTACATAACCTCCAATTATAATCCATCAGAATATACTTTATTATGATACTATAAAAGTTCTTTTTAATAATTGGTATATTTTGGTTTCTATGGGGTTAATATTTTTGTTATATTTAAGAGGATGGATGAAATTCTGGTTGTAATTCTTGCAGGTGGGGCGGGAGATAGGTTGTCAGTTTTGTCTGCTGAGAGGGCTAAGCCAGCCGTTCCCTTTGGAGGTAAGTTCCGTATAATTGATTTTACTTTATCTAATTGTGTTAACTCTGGCTTATATTATGTAGCGGTTCTAACTCAGTATCGTCCCAGGTCTCTTGGCGAGCATATCGGCATTGGCAAACCATGGGACCTGGACAGGCGGAAGGGTGGTATTGAGCTATTACAACCGCATATAGATGCGGTGGGTGGTTTCTGGTATCGGGGAACAGCAGATGCAGTGTATCATAATATAAGGTTTATTGCATCAAGGGGTCTTCCATATACATTGATTCTATCAGGAGACCACATATATAAGATGAACTATAAATCCCTATTTCAGCATTTCATTGATAGAGATGCTGACTTGGTTGTATCCGCCATTGAGGTTGACCAGTCAGAGATATCAAGATTTGGAATCATCGTCCCTGATGAGAAGGGTAGAGTGGTTGAATTCAAGGAGAAGCCAAAGCAGGCGGAAACGAGGTTGGCTTCTATGGGTGTTTATATATTCAAGACCGATGTTCTTATGAAAGTGGTTTCTGAGTGCGTTGAGTCGGGTGGTTATGACTTCGGGAAGGATGTCATACCTTATATGTTAGAAAAGGGCTATTCTGTTTATGTATATAACTTTAAGGGCTACTGGAGGGATGTGGGGACAGTGTATTCATTATGGCGGGCGAATATGGATTTGATAGAAGAACCCCCCAGATTCAATCTCAATGACTCTCTGTGGCCTGTATATACAAATAGTTTTGGTCTTCCACCGGTGAAACTTGGTGTTGAGGCGCGCATAGAGAGATGTGTGATGGGTGGTGGGGCAATAATTGAAGGACTTGTCAGACGGTCGGTGATACATCAGGGAGCAATTGTTCATAAGGGTGCCCAGGTAGAAGATTCCGTTATTATGGATGGCACTATTGTGGGACCAAAAGCAATTGTCAAAAGGACGATAGTAGATAAGAAAACGGTGATAGGCGAAGGTGCAAGAGTTGGCTTAAGCGATGAGCAAATTGACAATGAGGAGATTCAGCATCTTCTTGGAGAGGGTTTGACCCTCATAGGTAAGAATGTGAGAGTAACCCCAGGTGCGGTTGTAGGGATAAACTGTCTGATATATCCGGGCACTGGGGAGGAAGTCATAGGGAATTTCGTGAGGTCTGGCTCAACAATAAGACCGCAACGATTAAAGGTAAGTAGATGATAAAAAACGATATAAAGGATATACCCTGCTACATAAACCTTTCAGTTGTGATGGATAGCGTGAAGATTACAAGGTTAATGCCATCAATACATCCACTTCTATATCTGGTTATTATCTTACCCGTAACCTTCCTGATTATCATTCCAACTGCTGAGATTGGCGCAGGTCTTACAATTAAATCGGGTGCAAATTCTGTTGTTACACCGCTTCTGGAGAGGGGTCATCTTTACAAACTGGTAATTGAGGGCATATTAGACCACTATGCTCTTTCGGATGCTATACTCAAGAGCAGTTCTGGTAGATATGACTGTATATCTAATCTTATAATGATAGGTGGTAAAAATTCCAGACCCGACCTTTCTTTCCCTTATTGCCATAGATATGTCTATTACATTCCGGGGCAAAACAACCCTGTCCTGGTTGACCTGAATACATCGTCGGTTAGAAATATCATTGGAAAAAACGATTCAGGTCTCAGCATCTCAATAGATAAAGCGGATTTTAAACTATGGGTTGACGCTCAGCCCTTTCTTCAATCTGAGAGAATATTATTCCATTACAGCTTAGACCCAATACCAAGGAGTTATGATGAGGTTGCATTACAGGTATATGACGAGGAGGGCAACCGTGTTTTTATGGTATGCAATAATGATGAAACAGGTATTGATTGTGGTTCTTCGTCAAAATTGACAGGTGTTGAGTTGAACCAGTTTATATGGTATGGAATTGCCAATGAAGGTGAATACAGGGGAAGGGTTCTTCCCCCGGGTGGTTACTGGGTTGAATTGACATTCAGGCGTGGTAGAAATGTTTATCATGCATTCTGTGAGAGTGAGAAGGGAGATATGCTCCATATAGCACTTACCCACAGGTTCACCGGCTCATTCCCCAGGGTGGTTCAGAGGTCTTCATCATATGGTTCATTATTTCCCTACCAGACACATCGTGCTTTGAAAGTTGTGGAATCATATCCGGGGGAAATTGAGGGAATATACACTGAGGATGAGGGTGTGGGTGATGACTTTCTGTATTATGGTGGTAGAGGTATTATACCGTCGTGGTGTTATACACCTTCAAGAACAATCTTGTCAATCCAGAGGACACTTAATCTCATTCGCTCTTCATACTGGGAATTCTATGGCTCGTCGTCAACATACCCTGAACTCCTGGAGATGAATGGTGTATATGATAACAAGACCGCTGAGATGGTCAGGTGGTTCAGAGAGAACTTTGATGTCAGCGTGGATAAGGAGGTAGAGATTCTACAGAAGTATGACAATATTCCTCCCCGTTATGACCAGACACCAACGGAGAAGCAACTTTCGTATATCATTGCAGGTGACACTCTGAAGGCGATGATAGATACCGAGTTCAGGGTGAGGGGGATTTCTGTCCCTATAACACTTGCTGACTTGGATAATCTTCCCGCTTATGACCCTGATGACGAATATCATAGTTTGTATCATCTATTTGAGGAGATAGGAGCAAGAACAATATCATCGGGGAGAAGGCATAAAATTCTTAAATCAGGGGATGAGCCATATGAGGGTGTCGTATATGGCATAAGTGAAAACGACTTTGTGGCTATGATGGTGGCTGTGTGTTATCAAGAGTCGGGTATAACTCACCATACGGGAAGTGGAAGGATTTTTCGTGCTGGCAGGGGCAGGGGGTCGGCAACTGGTTATATGCAGTTAACCGCTGATGTTATCCAGTATGACAACTTCGTATTGACCTTTCCTTCAGATGGTGGTCTGAAGAGTGTGAGATTAGGTGATTTCTCCTTTAAGGATAGATATGCTCTTAGAAATATCAGCAGAAGTAATCTTGAGATAGGAGCACAGTTTCTGAGGGAGATGTGGTATAACATTGAGTCAAAGAGGTTTGATAAGAGATTCTCTGAGGAGATTAAGGCGGGTGGAATTCTTGATGTCACCGATGAGGATGGTTTCATTAAGAGGGTGAAGTTAGCCGGTGCTTCGTATAATGCAGGTCCTGAAGCGGTCAGGGTAATGATAGAGTATCCCTATGACGACCCGGATACTGATGAGAATGAGTCGGTTTCCGTATTCTTTGATGAGTTTGGAGGTGATATAGAGCCGTATCTTGAGAGGTTTCGTAATGACCTGGAATTGAGGATGAGGGGGGAATATATGTTTCCGGTTGAGGGGGCAAAGAAGGGTAGGGAGACCATAGACAGATTAATTAAGTGGCTCGGTCCCTACTGGCATAGGAAGTTCGCAGGGATAAGCTGGGATGAAGCGGCGCTGATGAAGTTGGATAGGGAAGTATTAGGGTATGTCAGAAATATTGCCATAAATACAAAAAAACTTCTCTCTCCTGAGTTGAGGGAGAGGATATTTAAAGAGAAGATGTTCAACCTGTTGGTAGTAAAGAAGAAACAGAGTGAGAGTGAGGAGGGCGGGGAGAAAGAGGAGACGCCGATGGTCTCTCCCCTGCCTGTTAAACCTGAAGAACAGGTGATGCCCTCTCCTCACAGATAGAGAAGAGGTGAGTTTATGATAAGAGACCTTATAAAAGAGTTATCTTCTATTGAGTGTGTTGGTAGTCCATTTATTTCTCTCTACTTTAACCTTTCTATTAACTCAAGGGGCAGGAAGAACTATAAACATTTTATTAAGAAAAAGTCATCTGAGATAGAAGAGAGCTTGAAGGGTGATAAAAGGGCGTATGAGAGTTTCAAGAATGACCTTGAGAAGATAGAGAGGTATCTTGATTTTGAAATAGGAAGCGAGACGCTTGGTGTGGCTATATTTGCCTGTCATGAAGAAGGCATATTCAAAACTCTTCAGATACCTGCTCCTTTTAATAATCAGATGACCGTATCATCTTTTCCACAGTTATCACAACTTGCATCAAAAATGAAACAGGGTGAAACGGTTGCAGTAGTTGTGGGAGATACTAATTCAGTAAGAATATTCTTTATGGTCTTTGGTAAAGAGGTTGAACAAGAATTTCTTGAAAGGGAGGATGTTGATGAAGTAAGGATGAAGAGATTCTCTTCTAGGGTGTCCGAAGCAGGTGGCAAAGGTTTTACCTATGGTGGTTACTCAAAGAAGGTAGATGCATATGAAGAATCTCTTATTAAAGCATTCGTGAAGGATGTAAGTGAGCATCTTGATAGATGGCGAAGAGATAAAAGATACAAACACCTGATTTTGATGGGAAATGAGAATTTTATAATCCTTTTGGACAAGGCACTTCATCAGAAGGTGAAACAGATGCTTATAGGTAGTCGCCGTATTGAGCCTTTTAGCTCAGATTTATTAATTTTAGAAAGTGCAGAGGAGATATACCATTCGTTTTTAGAGAGGAGTAGAAAAGAGATACAAAAGATACTGGTAGAGGAGAATTTGTCGGACGGTCTTGCAGTGGTGGGTGTAGAGCCAACCATCGTTGCTCTCACCAAGGGACAGGTGGACGCTCTGGTGTTGTCATCTGACTTAAACAGGCAATCAATCAGGTGTTCAAAGTGCGCCTTCATAACCGCTGCTGGCGAGCCGAAGACCTGCCCGCTGTGTGGCTCTGGTGTGGTTAGGTCAGACCTGAAGGAGGCGATGATTTCTTCAGCGAGCAGGATGAATGGAGATATATGGGTGGTTGAAGCAACGGATGAACTTAAGAGATATGGAGGTGTGGGGGCACTACTGAGATTTAGATAATTAATAATTTATACTTGATAAAGTTATTAATTGGTATGATATAATGAATAGTTAGTAACTGATGTACTTACAATGGAGGTTTAAAATGAGGAAATTGCACATAATTGTCTTTTCGTATATTATTTTTGCCATTTCAACTGTATTTTCAGCCGATTGGACGCTGATGGTCTATCTTGATGCCGACAATAATCTATATTCTATGGGGCTTGACGATGTGAATGAGATGGAGTGGTGCCAGGACTCGTCGGATGTAGATATCATAGTTCTATTTGATGGAAATTCTGAAGGTGACTCTGTTATCTATGAAATAGCCCACGATGATGATATGAATAATATCACCTCCCCTCAGGTAGATGACGGTGGAGCAGTTATACCAGATAATGGTGAATGCGATATGGGTGACTGGAATACGCTTTACAACTTTGTGGATTGGGTTATAGATGAGTATCCAGCCGACAAGTATCTATTATCTATCTGGGACCATGGAGGTGGAATATTCATTACTGGTGATAAACCGGTAATAAGCCCTTTATTCAAGGGTTTCTGCTGGGACGACCACGGGAGCGGACCGATATATCTATGGCAACTGGATGATGTAATGGAGAACGCCCGAGATAAGATTGGCAGAAAGTTTGATGTCGTCGGCTTTGATACCTGTATTATGGGGCAGATAGAGACCGCCTATCAGTTGAAGGACTATGTGAACATTGTGATTTCAAGTGAGGCATCAGAACCAGGGGACGGGTGGGACTACACCGCTTTCAATACAGCCAGGGTTAATCCATCAATCTCTCCTCGGGCTCTATCAACCAACATCGTTGAATATTATCTTGATTTCTATGGAGGTAGTGTAACCCAATCCGCTCAGGATGTAAGCATCATAGAGAGCCAGGTTGTCCCTGTGCTGAATGAGTTCGCTGATTATCTCTGGCAATATACCTACTATTACTACGACGAGATATCTCAGGCACGCTCCGACGCAAATCAATGGAATCCTCCCAATAAGGACATCTATGATTTCGCCAGATATATATCGGATAACTCTTCGCTCCCAGCTGACCTGATAGCATCTGCTGATGACTTCTGTTCGGTCTGGGAGACATATATCATCGCAGGAGGTCTTCACTACCACCCACCGGATGAAGGTTATGGTGCAACTGTCTGGTTTCCTGAAAGTATCTCCACAGATGAGAACGAAGATAGATACATGAATGAACTGATATTCCACGAGACCCACTGGGATGAATTCCTGTATATGTTTGAGGACCCATATCCACCTGACCCGGTCTACTTAAGGTTTGTCAGCTACACTGTGGATGACAGCGAAGGAGGGAACGGCAACGGTGTTCCAGAGCAGGACGAGAGTGTTGATATCACCGTAAAGATTAGAAACTATGGCACTGATACAGCGCATAATGTGGTTGGTGAACTATCCACCGATAATCCATATATAGAGGTGGAGGTGGGCACAGCAGGTTTTGGTGATATTCCACACTTTGAGACCGCTGAGGGAACATTCACTATAAGAATTGAGGACATAAGTAGTTTTCCTATCTTTGCTAATATGAATATCCACCTTACCACGAGTGATACATATGAAACCGACGAGGAGTTCATCTTCACCATAGGATATGGGTTCGCTGATGATGTGGAGGATGGTGAGGGCTACTGGACACACAGGGGAAACAATGATATGTGGCACATTGATACATATAGGTCCCACAGTCCCACACACTCCTGGAAGTGTGGTGGCGAGGGTAGTCAACATTATGGCAATATGATGAGCTGTATGCTTGAATCACCGGTTCTGTATGTGAATGAGGGGATTGCGGAGTTAAATCTCTGGACCTGGTATCATATAGAAGCAGGTTATGACAAGGGCTATGTTGACCTAATGGTTGAGGACGATGACTGGATTCGTTTGAAAACATACACCGGTAGCTCAGGTAGCTGGAGGTCCGATAATGTTGACCTCTCTGCATATATAAATAAGCCGTTAATGATTAGGTTCTTTTTCGTCAGTGATTACTCTCAAACATATGAGGGCTGGTATATAGACGACATCTGCCTTGGTGATACACTCAATGTTGACCTTGAGTATTTTAGAGCGATACCTAAGGATAGAGCGTGCCTTCTTGAATGGCAAACGGTAGAGGTAGACCCCGACCTGAGGGGATTTAATCTCTACCGCAGAGAAGCAACTTCACCTAATAGCACTCTGAAGGAACTGTCAAAATCATCATCACTTTCTACAAGTATGGGTTTATCAGATATTGGGTATATAAAGGTCAACAATGAGCTTATTACCGGTTATGGTATCTACCGTTATCTTGATGACGGTCTGATAAATAATGTTGACTATCAGTATCTTCTTGAAGCGGTGTATTCAGACAACTCCGAGAACCTGGCATCAACCTATGGAACACCCGGGTCGCAGAACCCATTGTCATTTACAGTTCGGAAAAATTATCCAAACCCGTTCAGCACTGCTACAACAATTGTGTTTGACCTTCCAGAATCATCAGCAGTGAATATAAGCATCTACGACATTTCAGGTCGCAAAGTCCTTACTGCACTTGATGAGTTTATGGAGGCGGGAACCCATAGGGTGAAGTTGGTCGCAATATCCGATGAGGGAAGAATGCTTCCCAGTGGTGTTTATTTGCTAAGGTTATCCGCTGGTGAGAATTACTGCATTAAAAGGATAGTAATTGAGAGATAGAATCTGATATTACCTTAAATGAGAGGGGCAGTTAGGAGCTCCTCTTATTTTTTTATAACTTTATGAGATAGCATTATTATCTTATTATTACACGATTCATAATTTTCGTTTCGCAGGTAATGCACGAAATGAAATGGGAAGAGATATACGATAAGTTTATTAAGTATTTCGTTGAGAGAGGGCACAAAGAAGTCCCCTCATCATCAATTATTCCTGTTGGAGACCCAACCCTTTTATTTACCAGTGCTGGTATGGTTCAATTTAAGAGGGTGTTCGCAGGTCTGGAGAAGAGGGGTTATAGTCGGGCTGTAACCATTCAGAAATGCTTTCGGATGACCGATATAGATAAGATAGGAGAGACACTGCGTCATCACACATTTTTCCTGATGATGGGCAATTTCTCATTCGGTGATTATTTTAAGAGGGAGGCAATAGAGTGGGGGTGGGATTGTCTTACAAATTATTATGGTATTGATGAGAGAAAACTGCTGGTTACTGTATATAAAGATGATGAAGAGGCGTATAAACTTTGGAGTGAACATATGGGGCTGTCAAGTCAGAGGATATACAAACTCGGAGAGAAGGACAATTTCTGGGGACCTGCGGGTGATACTGGTGCCTGTGGACCCTCATCAGAGATATACTATGACCTTGGTGAAGAGTATGGCTGTGGAAAGAGGGACTGTAAGCCGGGTTGTGACTGCGACCGTTTCTTTGAGGTCTGGAATCTGGTCTTCCCTCAGTATAATAAGACCGAAACGGGAGAACTGAAGCCACTACCCAAACCAGGTATTGATACCGGTATGGGCTTTGAGCGACTGGCGATGATACTTCAGGGGACATTTGACCCATATACTACTGATATGTTTAGACCCATTATAGAAAGTTTATCTCATCTTACTGGAATAGATTATACAAATGAGAACATAAAAACAGTTAGGGTGATAATTGACCATATAAGGGCATTAACCTTTGCTCTATCGGAGGGGATTATGCCATCTAATGAGGGGCGTGGCTATGTTATGAGGCGGCTTATCAGAAGGGCTATGTTGAGGGGAAGGATGGCAGGCGTTGAGAAACCATTCCTGAACCAGTTGATTCCGTCAGTAGTGGGGATATATGGTGGCAGATATCCCGAATTGAAGTCAGCCGAAGAAAGTATAATCAATATTGTTAAGGGTGAGGAAGAGATGTTCAATCAGACGCTTTCAACCGGTCTTGAGAGATTTGAGCGAATCGTAGAAGAAGCAAAGAGAGAGAATAGGGATTGTCTTTCAGGTGAGGAAGCGTTTCAACTCTACGATACCTATGGATTTCCAATTGAGATGACTGTGGATATTGCCGCAACATATAGATACTCGGTTGATGTTGAGGGTTTTAAGAGAGAGATGGAGAAGCAGAGGCAACGTTCCAGAGTAGGGCTCGGTCTTCAGCACCGTGGAACCATAATGGATACCATGATGAACTTCAAGGGCTATGAGTGCTACAGGTCACAGGGAAGGGTATTGGGCGTAATTATAGGTGATGAGGAGGTGGAGAAGGCAAGAGAGGGCAATAGGGCAGGTATTATCGTCTCTCCCACGCCTTTTTATCCAGGAGGAGGGGGGCAGGTAAATGACACCGGTAGTATCAGCAAGGGCAAATCAATATTAAGGGTTGAGGAGTGCCAGATACGAGAGGATGGGAATATACTCCATATAGGAGAGGTATTGAGAGGTGATTTTAAGGTGGGTGATGAAGTTGTGGGGGAGATTGATGTTGATAAGAGGCGGGAGACCGAGCGCCACCATACTGCCACTCACCTTCTACACTATGCATTAAGGCAGGTCTTTGGTGAGGAGGTAAAACAGTCGGGTTCTTATGTGAACAGCGAGAGATTGAGGTTTGATTATACTATCGGAAGGCAACCGACAAGGGAGGAGCTTTTGGAGGTTGAGCAGTTGGTTAACGAGAAGATACTGTCAGATGATGAGGTCTCATATAGCTTTAAGTTGCTCAAGGAGGCGCATAAGGAAGGTGTTATTGCATTGTTTGAGGATAAATATGGTGAGGTGGTCAGGGTTTTGAGCATCGGTGACTATAGCAAGGAACTGTGCGGAGGAACTCATGTTAGAAGAACAGGCGAGATAGGTTCATTTTACATTCTGTCTGACTCCGCTGTATCAGCCGGTGTGAGAAGGATAGAGGCGGTGTGTGGTCTGTCTGCTGTTCGTTATTCAAAAGAGGTTGAGGAGGTGGTGAGGAAGGCGTCAATGTTTCTCAACACTACACCTGACGGGGTGGTGGATAGAATAAAGGTATTGAAGGATGAGGTTAAGCGACTGGAGAGGAGATTATCAGCTTTGACCTCGCGTCTGGGAATGGATTTGATATCAGAGATTGAAAGTTCAAAGAAAGAAATTAAAGGGGTGATATTCTATGGGGTTGCTCTGGATGACCTTGATGATAATGCTCTGAGAAATTTAATTGATAGATTTAAGGATAGATACAGCAATAAAGCGATGGTAATAGCTCTCGTATCTACCGTGGATAATAGGGTTAAGATATTCATCGGTTGTACCAGAGAAGCGATAGGGCGTGGTCTAAAAGCGGGAGATATCGCCAGGG
>QMNJ01000042.1 GCA_003647715.1 Candidatus Coatesiibacteriota bacterium | reverse complement strand
TATCCAGGCAAAACTCACACTCGCAGACCTATACCTTAAAATGGTAAATGTGGACAAAGCAGAGGAGATATTGCTTGGATTAGAGAGCAAACAACTAAAACGCCCGGAGATAAGATATCGTCTCGGCACAATAAGGTTCAGCAGGGGCGACATTAAAGGTGCGATAGAATACCTCAATATGGCTGATGACTACCCCGACGCTCATCGCCTGCTCTCAAGGTGCTATCTGGCTCTCGGTGAGATAAAAAACGCTATAATAGAGTTTGAGAAAGAGCGAAGTCGCTACCCCGACAATCCCCTGCTTGGAGAACTTGCAAAAGAGATTGAAGAAGCACAATAACTGTAATTAAGTTATCAACAAATGGAGAAAAGTGGTCTAAAGAGCAGAGCCAAAGTCATAAGAAGAAATTTTATACTTGCTGTTCTCAATGGCATTATCACTAACTCAGCAAATGGTTTTGTAAATGCTACTGTGATAATACCTGTATTCATCAACTCGCTTACCTCGGCGAAGTGGATAATAGGTATGCTATCAGGACTTGAGGGCGCTGGTTGGTTTCTGCCCCAGTTCTTCATTGCTAATCTGGTGGAGCATCTGCCCCGCAAGAAGTGGCTCTACACCCTTATGATGTATCTCAGGGTTGCCTTCTTCCTCCTTGCAGGCATAATAGTATTCCTATCCACAAAAGCAAGCACAACTATTACTATTTCTTGCTTCACTGTATCTATGGCTCTCTTCTATCTGGCAAGTGGTGTAAGCGGTCTGCCATTTTTAAGCATTATCTCATCCACAATACCCCCTGAACGGAGAGGCTCCCTGTGGGCATACAGAATATTCTTTGGTAGTATCCTTGTTACACTTGCATCTCTACTGGTAAAACCCATACTTCAGAACTGGAGCTTCCCAACCAATTACTCCATCCTATTCCTACTCAGTGGTATCACTATGTTCATCGGTTTCTTCCTGTTCACTCTCTCCTGGGAGCCGAAACTCAAAAATCCACCTCCCAAGAAACCTCTGCCCTCTTACCTGAGAGAAACAATTGATACAATAAAAACTAATAAGGACTTCAGGTCAATAATGTATCTAAGGGCGAGTTTAGCTCTATGGGGTATCTCGGTTCCCTTCTATGTCATATTTGCCACCAACTACCTTGACTTCGCTAAAAGCAATGTCGGTCTTCTGTTCGCTGTTATGCAGGTTGGAACTACCGCCACAGTGCCCCTATGGGGGTGGATAAGCGACCACAAGGGTAACCGCCTCGTATTGATTGGTTGCAGTATCTCGGGGCTTTTGGTTCCGGTTCTCTCGCTCGTAGGTGGTGTTTTCCAATCGGTCTCTACATTTGCAATCTATACTGCCTTCATATTGATGGGGATAATAATGGGTGGTTCATGGATGGCATATACAAACTATGTGATGGAGATAGCACCGCCCAAAAGAACACCTATGTTCCTCGGCTTTATGAATACCTTTACTGGCTTTCTAATGCTACTATCGCCACTGGGTGGTCTTCTGGCAGATTTGACTGATATCAGGGTATTGTTCATCATAAGTATTTTGGGAGGATTCTTAATGCTTATTCTAAGCATCCGGCTGAGGGAACCACGCTTGAAAAAACACCACCACAATGCACAATAATTACCATACAGTATAAAGAAAACCCCCGCAATTGGCGCAGGGGTTATAAATAATGACCAGCAATTACATCTACATTATCTTGGCAACCTTTATGATGCCCTCGCCATCCGTGTATGCAATGTATGGATTGCCCTCAAAGTAGGTAATATCAAGACCCTTGCAACCACCTGCCTCAAAGTTCTTGTGGTCCAGTTTGTTTATCACCTGACTTGATACATCATAGGATGCACACTCAATAAGGTCCATACCCTTGTTATACCAGGTAATATATAATTTTCCATCGTCCCCAAAAACCACCGCTGGGTCAACCTCCGTCTTGAAGTCCATCTCGTTGTCCTTATAGCCAATAACACTCAACGCCTTGGTTATCTCATTCTGCTGGAACCTCCACCTGGTGATATGGACTACATTCTTGTCATCCCTCCAGGCAACTATGGCAACATCATCCATATATGCAACACTTGAACCCTCCTTTGGCTCAAACTCATTGTAGCGGTTGTCAATCAGGTTTTCAAAGTCGTCTCCAACCTTGGGCTTTGTTACTATCAGCGTCAGACCTGGCTTGTCCTTCGATGTCCAGGTATTCAGTATTAGACCCTCATAGAAGGAAGTAACGCTGATGGGATTGTTGGCATTGGGTCTGTATTCAAACTTGGCTGTTCTGGTCATCTCCTCGGGCTTGAATAGGGCGAGATATACATTGCCGTCATCTTCATTCCATCCCATTAATATCTGACCGTTGAAGAAGCCGAGGTCTGGATGGTCGGGGGTTTCGTTACCTATGGCAACCTTGTTACCTATCTTCACCACCTGACCCTCGGTGGTTCTCAATATACCACGGGCAAGATATATTGTGTCACTATCGTCTGTATATGATAGAAACACCTTGCCCTCACAGCACATAGTTATGGCGGGTGTTTTATCTGTCTTAATATCCGAAGTATATATTATCTCTGCTGATGACAGCCCAACACCCAGCACCACAACCACCGTTAATAATGCTATCAATCTTCTCATCTTTTCCACCTCTCATACTTAAAGTTTATGGTCATTATATTCTAACTATTCAAAACTCAAACTGACAATTCTCTCCTCTTTATCTACATGATACAATCTATTATCAAGAGAAAGAATATAGCCATTGTTATCGTCCACACTGTGGATAAATACCGCTTTGGCTGAGACCGGAGACGACGCCCACTTACCTTTTATAACTGTGCCATCCTTCAAAGTGATATGAATTCCCCTTCTACCGTGCCTATCAATACTCGCTACATCTTCAAGCGATACGATAACCGGTTCATTACCTTTATCGGGCATTACATACAGGTTACTTGTAAAGGTTGCAAAACCACCCTCTACCACACTACCATCCGCAAGGGTAATGCTTGCATTGATAACCATTGGCTTCTCAAATGTCCACAGATGACCTGAAAGTGGATACAAAACCATACCCCCGCCTTCAGCAAGAGCAATAACTGACGGTAAAAGAACAACAATAATAATTATAAACTTACTCATCACACAATTTTAATTCCAAACATATTATATGAAAAAACCACAATCAAATAAATACCAAATCACTCTATCTTGGTGGCATAGACAGGATAGGAAGGGTTGAACTTCTTACCCATATTCCCGCCATCAGCAACCCAGAATACCCATAGTTCGCCATTCAGATTGAGAATCCTATACTTACTCAAACTCTCTCTGACAATCGTCTCATCAATATAGTTACCTAAAGAACTTCCACTAGGATTAAACGACCTTATATGGAGATAATCATCCCTGGTGTCCCTCCACGATAGAAATAACATCTCACCATCAGAGACGACATCGGATGGTGCAATATTCTCCACCCCCTCTGTCTCAGTATATAGCATAAGAGACCTCTCGCCCTTATCTATAAGTGAAGCACCTCCACTCTTTATCTGAAAAGCCCTTATATGTATGGCTCCTCTCGGGTCAACCCAGGTTACATACAGATAGTCATCCATCACCGCAAGCCGTGGCTCAGTAACACATGCCTCTCCCAAAAGAACCTCCTGTGTCTTCAACTCCACCCTATCTCTATCTACCTCATAACAGAGCACAGACGGCTCCCTATTCTCTCCACTGATAGATATGAATAGAAGGTCGTCTAAAGCTGTGCTTGATATCCCTCCAACCGCTCTCTCTGATGTTATCTGTTTGCCAAGATATTTCAGCTTACCATTTGAAAGAACTTTGTAGAAGGAAAACCTCAGCTTGTTCTCCTCGTCAGGATAGGAGATGATGGCAATGTTATCTGAGACAGAGACAGTGGGATAATCACTGGTAAACTGATTTATGCCCTTTGAATACAGGTCTTTTACGGTTGTGCCTGTTATCTCAATATCCAATACCCCAAGTGAGCGGTCCTCCCTCGCCCAGGTGAAGATGACACATCCATCATAACTATATGCGCCGAAGTTGGTCCCTGTCCTGAAGCCCATATTCACACTATCTGCAAGAACATATAGCGATAATGGCATCGTTAGAAATACTACCACCATCCATCTCATATCACAATTTTACACTTATAGATACCTATGTCAAGTATAATGAAGAGATAATTGAGCATCCAATTTTAAAAACTTTGACTTGAAAAAAGACATCAGTATGGTAATCTTCTCTATTAGAATCTGGAGGTGTCTTTTATGAGGATAATATCGTTATTAGCAATCTCATTACTGATGTTATCACTAACCGTTCTACTTTCATGTAAAACACCTGAACTCTCGGGTGGGATAATTGCTTTAGAGGCGGGAAGGATTGACGAGGCAATAAACTATTTCCAACAGGCACGAGATAAACAGCCCGAAAATCCCGAGGTCTATATGTATCTGGCAAAGGCATACGCCAACAAGCAGATGTGGGAAGAAGCCATTGAAGCCCTTGATAATGGTGAAGGTTTAGACCCGAAGTTTGATGAGGATATAAAACTTGCAAGAGAAGAACTCTGGGTGAAGATATACAACGACTTCGCCATCCCTGTATATGTAGAACATGACTACGAGACAGCAGCAGAATACTTTGAGCTCGCTTCCAGAGCCGACCCCACCAAAGCAGAGTCATTTAACTCATTGGGGCTATGCTATGGCATTCTTGAAAAACCAGAGAAAGCGGTAGAAGCATTCAAGAAAGCAGTTGAACTTCAACCCGACAATGTTGATTTCCTCACCAATCTGTCAAGTGCATACCTTGACATCGGAGATACCGAGAAGGCAGCGGAAATCCTTTTTGTTCTTGCCGAGAAGGAGCCCGACAATGCAGAGGTTCAATATAAGGTTGCAAGGTCACTTCACCTGCAGGGCAGTATTGATGAAGCAATAGAGAAATACAGAAAGGTGATTGAATTAGACCCTGAATACCTGGATGCCTACTACTATCTCGGCAGTGCTTTGCAGGATGAGAAGCAGGACTATGAAGGTGCAGTTGAGATACTTGAGAAGTATGTGGAGAAGTATGAGGATGATGAGGTCGCATGGGCTCGTCTCGCACAGTGTTATAGCAAGACAGGTAATAAGGAGAAGGCGATAGAGGCGGGCAAGAAGGCGGAGGAGATAATTAAGAAGAAAAAGGAAGAAGAGAATCAATAGTCAAAAAAGCTATAATTTGTATATTCTTCAGGGGGGGTCTAGATAACAAGCCCCCTCGTCTTATTGTTAAGTTTTTGATAATATATAGGAACTTAAAAATGTTATTCACAGGAGGAGCGTATGAGCATGATTGAATCGGTCTTTGCGCGTCAGATTCTTGACTCCAGGGGAAACCCGACCGTTGAGGTTGATATAGTCCTTGATGATGGTATTATCGCCAGGGCGAGCGTCCCCTCGGGAGCATCAACGGGGAAGCATGAGGCGATTGAACTGAGGGATGATGACCCTGAAAAATTTCACGGCAAATCTGTAATGAAAGCAATTCATAACATAATTGATACCATCGCTCCACAGATATGTTCCTATAGCGTATATGACCAGGTCCTCATTGATAGGGCTATGATAGATATTGACGCCAGCACCAACAAATCAAACCTGGGTGCTAATGCAACCCTCGGTGTCTCCATAGCAGTCGCCAAAGCGGCTGCCTTATCGTTAGACCTCCCCCTCTACTCATACCTGGGTGGCATAAACGCCAGATACATACCCGTTCCGCAATTGAATGTCATCAATGGCGGTGCCCACGCAGACAACAACCTGGATATTCAGGAATTTATGCTGGTGCCAGCAGGGATGACCACATTTACCGAGGCAATTCGCTCTGCATCTGAGATATACCACTCATTAAAGGCAATACTAAAGAAGAATAAGTTATCCACCTCAATAGGCGATGAGGGTGGTTTTGCACCTGACCTGAAATCTAACCAGGAGGCGTTTGACCTGCTTATCAGTGCGGTATCGGATGCTGGCTACAGGGCAGGTGAGGATATATTCCTAGCCATTGACTCAGCAGCAAGCGAGTTCTTCAAGAGCAATAAGTATGTCTTTGAGGGCAAGAAGATAACAAGCCATGACCTTATAAGTATCTACGAAGAGTGGGTAGAGAAATACCCCATCATATCAATAGAAGATGGTCTTGCTGAAGACGACTGGAACGGCTGGAAGACCCTGACCGAACGCCTGGGTGACAGGGTTCAGTTGGTGGGCGATGACCTGTTCGTAACCAACGGTGAGCGACTGAGGAGGGGAATAGACGAGGGCTGTGCTAATGCGATACTAATCAAGCCCAACCAGATAGGAACTCTCACTGAGACCCTTGAGGTGGTAGAAGTGGCGAAGGAGAACAACTATGCTACGGTAATATCCCACCGCTCAGGTGAGACAACCGACACCTTTATCACCGATATTGCTGTTGGTCTCAATCTGATGCAGATAAAGACGGGGGCACCGGCGAGGGGCGAGAGGGTCTGCAAATATAACAATTTAATACGAATTGAGGAGGAACTTGGAGACACCGCTATCTATGCAGGCAAGAAAATCATAGAGATGTGGGTTAAGGAGAGATGAATACAAGAACCAGGCGGATTGTTCTGATAACTCTTATCTTATGCATTCTGGGACTATTCACCTATATTTACCTATTCAGTGATGTCGGCTATTTGAAGATAATAAAGCTGGAGAATAAGAAGAAGGACCTTGAGACAAGGTTGAAGGAACTTAAGAGAGAGAATGAGGAGTTAAATTCCATCCTGAACGATGAGAAAAAACTCAATGAGTATATAGATATGAAGTTAAGAGAGGACTATGGGATGATAAAGGATGGAGAAACAATAATAATGTTTGATGACGGCAAGACCAATGCAGAATTGGACAATAGCAAGGATAACAATTAAATATAGCCAATGCATTTTCTAATACAAAAGGGGACTATCAAATGGGCGAAAACATCCTTGATATAGTGATAATAGCCACCGTGGGTATATTCGCCCTTATGGGTTTCGCACGAGGATTAATTAAGGAACTATCAGGGCTGGTTGCGGTTATATCGGGTATATTAACCGGCTTCCGCTTCAGCGATTCATTCTCCCAAATATTTGAAAAAATGGGTATTTCCTCTGGTATTGCGTCGGTTGTATCGTTCGTCATCGTATTCCTGGTAATAGCGGGGGGGGTGATGTTTATATTTTCAGTGCTTCACAAATTAGTGAAGGGAATAAATCTTGGTTGGGCAGATAGATTATTCGGTCTAATATTCGGCTTTGCCAAGGGTTCATATATTATAAGTTTCGCCCTCATATTCCTCTCACTGTTCTCATTCATCACCAGCGTTGACACCACTCTCAAGAGGTCAAAGTTCTCGCCATTCTTCACTGAACTAGCACCCAGAACCTATCGTATGCTAACGGGGAAAGAGATGAAAGGAGGCGAGAAGATAAGTCACTGGCTCTCGGAGTTTACAGGCATTGACTTATATAGGTTTAAGATAGAGAAAGAGGACGAAGGGAAGGGCGTATGGGACAGATTGACCAAAGAACATTAACATAGATACTTTATCCTCTTTCGTCTTTCCAGCCCACCGACCCTTGTTGGAGATAGCTTTTCTCTTTCATCTGGTTTAGGTATCTCCTATCCCTCTCATCCTACAATCCATCTCACCATCTGAAGATGAGATGCCAAACCCCGCTAAGAGACAATAGAGCCATAAGCAAACTGCCACATGCCATAGCCCACATTGTATCTCGCCTCCGCACCATAGACATACTCTCGCCTGAAGAAGCCCCTCTCTGACGACCCCTCCAGTGCGTTGAACTCAACCTCTTTTCTCATCTGGAGTATCAATGGCTTCACAGCCCTTGATGTGCACAACAGAAACCAGTTCTGGGTTCCAGTAAGATATGGGGTAACAATTAGTTCTGCTGAGTTCTTCCATGGATTCGCCGCCATTGACGAGCCCGAGGGGTAGTAATCACTGGCGATGATAAGGCGGGCTGTCTCCTCCAGTTCGGGTGGGACTACGATTGTGTCGGGGACAATGCCCATGGGCTTATTCTGGTCATCCACCAGACGCATCATCTTCGCCCTCGCATCTGCATAAGAATCTACCGAAAGTGCTACTGTGCCTTTATTTGACTGAACTGGACTCTTGCCTTCCTGATGCTCATCGTCAAAGAAGTTCTGACCATCGTAGCAGGGGAGATTGAAACCATCGGCAAGGAGTGAGAACACCAGTTCGTCAATATGCCTCGCCGCCTCTTCACCCATCTGTGAAACCCTCGCCTTAATCTGACCATACTGGTCGTCCTCAAGTGCATTCCTATCTATGGCTATGGAGAGCTCCCAGTTCTTGTTCACAATGGTGAACTCATGTTCCAAAAGCCCCTTCGGAATCCTCTCGTCCACCCACTCGCTCATCCTGGGGAGATTACCTAGCCAGGCATAAACCTCCCTGTCTCTGGTGGACGGAACCACTGTCGCCACTTTCTCATAGAATACAGGCGTCTTCTCATACGCCTCAAAGAATATTGTCTTCAAACCCGCCTCAAGAAGACGGGGAATATCACCGCTCACAATTGCCATACTCCAAACCTCCTATCTGACCGCATTGTCTATTCTCACTCTCACACTACTGGCGGAAGGTCTCTCGCAAATATATCCGGCAAGAATGCTATTGGTGGTTGTGAGGGCAACCTCACCATCATCCTTGATGTATGCTGATGCCCCCAGGTCTGACTGCTGAGATGACTCTATCGGATATAGGAAACTACCGGTCTTCAACACCCTGATGCTCACCTCACCGTCAGAGCCACCTGAGTTATCAACCTCCTCGTATGCGACACCGATGAACTTATAGCCAGCGGTATCAGAGCCACCGACAGCATAGCCATCTCCATTCAGGCAGACCAAGGCGCCCTTATAAATATGGGCACCTCCAGCAACCTTGTAGAGAATCAAGGCGCCGACCTTGCCCTCTGCGTCATAGTTTTCAGTTAACACCATCTCTCACCTCCATAGTAAAAACTACTTCATAGAATATTTCCTGTATGCCTCTTCAGATACCCCTAATTTATCTATCAGATCCTTCTCATCACCTGATAGCATCCGGGGACTAAATGAACCGTATCGGGTTAGAACCTTGCTGTTCACCGCTGATGGGAGCTTTGATAGTGCGTCAAGGACAACACCGAAAACACTGCCCTCATCCTCTTTACTCTCAGTAGCAACATCCCTCTCAAGAACAAGAGATAATTCCCGATGGACCGCTGGTGTAATCTTGCCCTCGTTCATAAGCCCCTTCAACCTCTGTTTCCATATCTCCATTCTACCCTTGTTTGCATCCCTCCTCAGGTCATCCATCTTCCTTTCCAACTCGCTCTTCTCATTCACAAAGAGACCAAACACTTCTATTATGTGTTTATAGATGTGCTCCCTTGCGACTCTCTTTATCTCTTCGCTTACATCCGACGAATCAATCTCTCTTAAAGCATCCACCAGCATCTCAACATCAAGAGTGCCATCACTGTGGTGGTGGGGGAAATAGCCCTTTTTCTCACTCTCATCATAGTAAGCGAAAATATCCTTCTCCTCTGGCATAACAACCTCCTCTCTATCATTAGATAACTCAATGAACGGTTCCTGTCTCGTGATATGGGGGTCCAGGGTGAGGGCGATGTGTCTAATTATCTCTTTGTGTGTTCTTCCACTGTCGTCGGTGAAGTTAAACTCTATTCCCAGAGATGTGTGAATGATTGAACCACGCCTTATCTTCTCTGCAACCTCGGGGTCAGTAATCTGCATAACAGCATACAGAGAGCCACCTTCAATGAAGATGTCCTCAACCCAGCCGACATTGTCCCTCGGGTCTTTGGAGTGTCTCAGAGGTATGAAGACCTTAATCCCTGCTTCCCTAAATGCCCTCACCCATTCCTCAAGTCGCTTCTCATCAACAACAAATTTCCTTGAAGGGTCCCCCGGATAGGGATAAGTCCCGACATCAATGAGATGTTTCTTGAATCTATTAGCAGAGTAAACCGATATATTTCTTTTAAAATCTCTATCAACCATATCTTTCTCTCCCCCTCATAATTCTGAATAAATTATAGCATATTGCTATACTAATATCAATCAAAATAATATATTTATACCAATTTTCCCCCACTTTTTTGCCTTCTACACCCTCAGGGTCTTGACATATATTACAGGTATATTTAATTATTCTTAACCTCACAGGTCGCAGGGATGAAGCAAATGAGCACTTACGAAGCAAGCCATACTGAGAATGAGAGATACAGAATGTTATCTGTTCTCATCAAGCGACCTCTTGAGATTGTCATCATCGTCCTCGCCTTCACCGCTCTTACAATCCTGTTCTCAGGGGGCTATAGAATTAACCTGGGCTTCGCTGAACTGAGCCTCACCAGCCTGAGGAGAATATGCCTCTATCTTGCCTTTGCCTTCTCGGTTCGCCTGACATTATCCGATTGGCTCAAATATGACACCTTCATTGATAGAGTTAGAAAGATTACATCATCTCGTCTATTTCCGCTGTGCCTGTTTCTATCTTTAACCGTCATATAT
>QMNJ01000041.1 GCA_003647715.1 Candidatus Coatesiibacteriota bacterium | reverse complement strand
TTTAGGTAATTTAATGTATTTATTTCTCCCTAATTTCTTAAATATCTCTCTCTGAACTGATAGAGGTATTAAATATAATCCTCCCTTCCCACCCCAGTTTATGTTAATAAGCAAGAGGTCACAACTGGGGTAATAACTACCTCTAAATTTTCTTGCCTTTTCAGAATCAACTGTCCATATTATCTTGATTCCACTCAATCCCTTTCCTGTGATCGTCTTAATAGAAATTGGATTCCCGAACAATTTCACATCAGTTTCTGGTTCTGTTATCTTTATATCTGTATCCACATTATCCTCGCCAAATTTATTATTAACAGAGCAATTATTATCTTCTCTCTTATTTAACCAACCTCCATACCAATCTTTCCAGCTCTTGAACTCTATAACTCTGCTATCTGAAATAGATATGGTAATCTATCCTTAATCCTTAAAACCAACTTATTATCTCTGAATATGTCTTCTAAACTACCTGACATTTCTGTACTTTAATAAAACTACTAAACTACCTTATAAATCTAACTCTTAAATATCCCCATTCCCTCCTTCAGCAGGCGCTTTGATTCCTCAATTGACTCCGCATAATACCCCATCTTACGAAACTTCTCCCTCCTCTTCCTTATAAGTTCATCCCTACCCATCTTCAAGAGTGGCTTTAAGTGCCTGACTATCGCTTTTTTTAGATTCTCTGCTGCCAACTTGTAATCATTATGCGCACCACCAATTGGCTCAGACACAATCTCATCTATTACGCCCAGCTTCATTAGGTCAGGTGCAGTAATCCTCAATATCTTCGCAGATGTCGGCGCCTCAGCCCTGTCACGCCATAGTATCGCCGCACAGCCCTCAGGCGATATCACCGAGTAATAGGTATACTCCTGCATCAACACCACATCACCCACGCCTATGCCAAGAGCCCCACCGCTTCCACCCTCTCCCGTAACACACACAATTATTGGAACACCCAACTTGAACATCTCAAGGATGTTCTTTGCTATCGCCTCTGCCTGCCCCCTCTCCTCAGCTCCAATACCTGGATACGCACCAGCACTATCCAGAAAGGTTATTATTGGAACCCCGAACTTATCCGCCAGACGCATCACTCTCAAGCCCTTTCTATAACCCTCCGGGTGCGGACTGCCGAAGTTCCTCTCAAGGTTCTCCTTTGTGGTATGCCCCTTATTATGTCCCACGATGCATACTGTCTGACCATCAAGGACTCCAAAGCCGGCAAGAATTGCCTTGTCATCCCTGAACAGACGGTCACCGTGTATCTCTATGAAGTCGTCAAGCATATTCTCTACATAGTCAGTTGTGTAAGGTCTCTTGGGGTGCCTCGCAAGTTGTATTCTCTGCCAGGAATCAAGATTCGCAAATATCTCCTCCCTCAGTTTATTCGCCTTCGCCCTCAGCGCCTTAATCTCATCCTTGAGGTCAAGACCCTCCTCACCCTGAAGCCGTTCAAGCTCTTTTATCTTCGTCTCCATATCGTATATGGGTTTCTCAAAGTCAAGAACACCAAAACCATAGTCCGCCATATCTACCTCCAGAAGTCAATAGATTAGAAATATGTCTCGTATGATAGAAAGAGCGCCCGATACCAGCGACCCTCTTCACCGAGTTTCTCCTTCTGGTTCTGCAACAAGTTCATTGCATACGCCTCAATGTTGAACTCCTTGGATATGCGCCACCTTATTCCAAGGTCAAGATAGCCCTTATTCCCGCCAAGAGCATAATCGTTGTTATCATTCCAGCCCGGGTCATAATCGCATAGCACATAGAAGTCAGGTGTTATGGACTTTTCAAGCGCCGCATAAACATTAATACTTCTATCGTCACTTCGCTCAGTTATCGCGTAGTTTACTCCAAAGTGAACGCTGGCGACCCCCAGAAACGAGAACTCCTGTGTGAAGACACAGAATATCCCCTTGGACTTATACTGATACCTATTGTAGTGCTCTTCTACATTGTCTTTCTTTCTTTTATAGGGATTTATCTCGTCGTGGTAGGGACCCCACCCCTGGTCATCATACCCGATGGCAATAGCCGGAAATACCGCACCACCCTGCGTCAACTGTGCCTTCACCAGAAAGGCGGGTCTTGGATTCCAGTCAGGTGAGCCATATCCAATGACATTTGACCCACCATAGGAGATGCCGAGTGTGAGAAAATCACTCAACCCAAGTTCGCCACCGATAATAAATGGTAAAAACCTTATGTATATCTCATACTCCCCTCTACCCTTTGTCCAGGCAGTCGGTGAATCAATAACTCTTTCTTCACCATAGGGCACATACCTCTCCTGTGCAAAGAGGGAAAACACGATAAACAATAATAACGATATTATTACAAAATACCTCATACTCTCCCCTCCATAACTTATAAAGATTATAGAGGGAAATCATAGACCTGTCAAGAAATAAGAATTTAACATCTCAGCACTGTAATAAATTCAACAAGTGGCACTATTTTTGACTATGTATTTGATAGTATATAGTATAGTATAGTAAACTAATAAACATAGAGAAGGTGATTAGATGGTTGAGGATTATTTCAGTCCACAGGTTCAGGAGGCAATAAGATTCGCCCAGGAAATAGCAGTAAAGTTCAATGCCCCTCATGTAGGCACCGAGCATCTTCTCGCCGGTATTGCAAGGGATGTAAGGTCGCCTGTTAGAAAGTCGCTTGATGAACTCGGTATATCATTTGACCGCCTCCTCTCGGCAGTGGAAGAATATACCCTGAAGGAATACGAAGGTAAGAAATCTGGTAGATACATTGACCTCTCAGCGAGGGCAAAAGCATCCATTAGGAGGGCAGTAGAAGAGATAGGAATGCGGGGAGAACGTCTGGTGACCGAGGTTCATCTTTTGACGGGCATATTAGATATAACCGACTGCGGAGCGGTCAAGGTTCTCACATCCCTGGGTGTTAATATTTCAGAACTTCGCTCTCTCACCTTTAAGTCAGCAGGCATTGAGGATGTGGGCAGGTTCGGTGCAAGCCCTGATTCAGAGACACCTGCTCTTGACACCTTTGGAAGAGACCTAACCGAACTGGCAAAGAAAGGTGAACTTGACCCAGTAATAGGCAGAGAAGATGAGATAGAACGCCTTATCCAGATACTATGCCGTAGAACGAAGAACAACCCTGTATTGATAGGTGAGCCGGGTGTCGGTAAGACAGCCATAGTGGAGGGACTTGCGCAGATGATAGTGGCCAGGGAGGTCCCCGAGATACTCGCTGATAAGAGAATTGTAATTCTGGACCTTGCGGGGATGGTTGCGGGAACGAAGTTCAGAGGTGAATTTGAAGAACGATTGAAAACCCTGGTGCAAGAGGTCAAAAAGGTTGGTAATGTAATACTGTTCATAGACGAGGTTCACACCCTTGTAGGAGCAGGCGCGGCGGAGGGAGCAATAGATGCTGGCAACATCCTGAAACCTGCCCTCGCAAGAGGAGATTTTCAGACCATTGGTGCTACCACACTTGACGAATACAGAAAATACATTGAGAAAGATTCTGCTCTAGAGCGGAGATTTCAGCCAGTCATTGTTGATGAACCAACAGTAGAGGAGACCATAGAGATATTGAAGGGATTAAGACCAAAGTATGAGGAGCATCACCAGGTTACCATCTCTGACGAGGCGATAGAGGCGGCGGCTCGGCTTTCTGCCAGATATATATCAGGACGCTTCCTCCCTGACAAGGCAATTGACACAATTGACGAAGCATCTGCGATGGTTCGTCTCTCCAATCTTATTATTCCCCCAGATTTGAGAAACATGGAGGAGGAGATAGCACAACTCAGGGTTGAGAAGGAAGAGGCGATAGCAAAGCAGGACTTTGAGACAGCCCAGAAACTTCATGTGAGGGATTTGGAACTCTCTGCAAAACTGGATGAGATAAAGAAAGAGTGGGAAAAGAAGAAGAGTGAGGCACAGGCAAAGTCAGTAGTCAATCCAGAAGCGGTTGCGAAGGTCATATCAAAGTGGACAGGTATCCCTGTGAGCGAACTTACGGAAGAAGAGGCAGACAAACTTTTAAGAATGGAGGAGTTTATACACAAACGGGTGATAAACCAGGAAGAGGCGGTTAAGGCAGTGAGCCAGGCAGTAAGGAACTCAAGAGCGGGCTTATCTGACCCCAACCGCCCAATCTCCTCGTTCATCTTTCTCGGTCCAACCGGTGTGGGCAAGACGCAACTCGCAAGAACACTGGCACAGTTCCTATTCGGGAGCGAGGATGCTATTGTCCGCATAGATATGAGCGAGTATATGGAGCGGTTCTCCATTTCACGCCTGATAGGTGCACCACCTGGATATGTTGGCTATGAAGAGGGGGGTCAGTTAACAGAGGCGGTGAGAAGAAAACCATATTCGGTAATATTGCTTGATGAGATAGAGAAGGCGCACAACGATGTATTCAATCTACTGCTTCAGGTGCTTGACGAGGGTCATCTTACTGACAGCCAAGGTAGAACCGTTGACTTCAGAAACACAATCATCATCATGACCTCTAACATCGGTGCAGAGAAGATAAAGAAGATAAGTGAGAGACCCGACTTTGCCGAAAACGATGCCATATACAACCAGATGAAACAGGAGGTCATGGATGAAGTAGAAAAGCGTTTTAGACCGGAGTTCCTAAACAGAATAGATGATATCATCGTCTTCACAGCTTTGAGGACTGAACACATAAGAGAGATAGTGAATTTATTTCTCAATGAGATTGAGGAACGGCTTTCAGATAGAAAGATTAGTGTTAATGTTACCGATGATGTAAAGGACTTCCTGGTAAAGGAGGGCTATGACCCAACCTATGGTGCAAGACCACTGAAGAGAACAGTAGATAGGTATATATCACAACCACTGGCGAATTTGCTGATAAAAGGTGAATTCAAGGAGGGGGACAATATAAAAGTGTTCATAAGGGATGGTTTGCCCACTTTTCAGAGGGTCTAATCGTAATTTAATCAAAAACCCAGATTAGTTTATCTGATAATATTTTAACAAGGACAAAATATCTAAATCTTTCTTGACACAAAATCGTTTTACTGTTATAAATAGAACTCATATATAAGAAAGGATGAAATAATATGCCAAGATTACCTTCATCAAAGAAGCGACTCAGGCAGTCAGAGAAGAGGCGCCTACGCAATCAGGCGGTCAAGAGCAGGATGCGCACATTCATAAAGAAAGCACGACTGGCTATTGAGTCGGAAAATGAAGACGAAGCAAGAAATCAGCTCAGATTAGCATACAGTGAGATTGATGTGGCAGCAAGGAAGGGAGTGATACACAAAAACCAGGCGGATAGAAGAAAATCACGCCTGGCAAGGTTATTCAACAAGAAATTCAAAAAGCCCGGTGAAGAAACTCAAGAGAAGACATAATTCCCATAATATCTAACCTCAACCACACTAAAATATCCTGAACATATATTCAACCGATGGCGTCTGCTCTAACCTATCCTTTATAGGACTCAATGTATTTTCTCCAACCAGTATATCCAGCAGACCCCTTGGTTTCTTGGGGAATATTACTTTTGGCTTACCCTCTATACCCGCCTCTTTCGCACAGGCATCAATACACTCACTGAGCGTCCCAAGTTCATCTATAAATCCATATTCCTCCGCCTGACGACCCGAGAATACACGACCATCAGCATACTTGAGAATATACTCACGCACTTTATCCTCTTTATTCACCCCCAACTTCTTCTTCAAAATATCACTTCTTCCCTTAACCACTGCCTCCACGAACTGGTTATATATGTCATCAACCAGACCTTCAAGTAGTTTCCTCTCATCATCACTCATCTCCCTGAACATAGAGCCGGTATCCTTGAACTCACCGCTCTTGATGACATTCATCTTGAATCCAATCTTGGCAATAAGTTCACTCACATCCGCCAGTGAGATTATAACCCCGATGCTTCCCGTAAGGGTGCCTGGATTTGCGTATATCTCATCACAGGCGGTGGCTATGTAGTATCCGCCTGACGCAGCGATGCTACCCATAGAGCAGTATATCGGAATATTTCGTTCCTTTCTTGTCTTCTCAAGTTCATAGACAATCTCCTGAGTGGGTGAGACGCCACCACCCGGGCTGTTTATCCTGACCACAATACCCTTGACCGCATCGTTCCTTCTATACTTCTTTATCTGATTGATTATATCCCTTGAATCATATATAGAACCCTCTATCTTGACGATACCAATATACTTATCGGTGAGAGATAAGAAGCTCCCACCTTTATATATAATCATATTTGATATAATTACGGCAACTATTACCACAACTACTGCTACACCCACAATAATCCAGAACCAGAAATTCTTCATAACTCTAACCCCTTCTATTAAAGAAGAATGCTATAACTCAATCTACCAAGAGAAGTAGAACTCAACAATCTTTCTCTCCTCCTCTGGCAATGATTTATATTTCCGGTAGCCCTCTATAAACTGCTGAATGAATGGGACGCTCTCATCATTGGGTCTCAGAGCCATAAACTGCTGATATTTATCCACCGCCATATCAAGCCACCTAATCTCCTCATCATACTGCCTCCATTCCTTCGCTTGATACCCCTTTATCCTATACAGGTCACCGAGCATCTCGTATGCATCTGCATCGTCCGGGTCCAATTCCAACACCCTGCTAAATGCTCTGATTGCACTATCATATTTATTCCTCATTCTCTCTAACACCCCAATATTTCTAAAATGCTCCTTGTTGTCCGGTTCAATCTCCGCCAGCCGCCTATATTCCTTCACCGCACAATCAAGCATATCAGTATTCTCATACGCCACAGCAAGCAAAAGGTGTGCATCCACTGATGATGGCTTCAATTTGGTAGCCGTTTCAAGAGGCAGAATTGCGTCCCCATCTCTCTTCAGCCTGAGAAGCAGGAATCCCTCCCGATAGAATGCGTCATAGTTCTCAGGGTCAAGCTGTCCCGCAGTATGGTATTCCTCAACAGCATCTTCAAACTTCTCTTTCTGTTCATATACCCTGCCCAGATAGAAGTGTGCATCTGAAAGATTGGGGTCCAGTTTTATAGCCCTCTTAAGGTCCTCCTCCGCCTTATCATAATAGCCCGCCTTATACTCGCTTCTTCCCTTTCCCAGTTGAGCAACAATGTTCTCGTTATCATAATCAAGAGCACTATCATAAGCGTGAATGGCATCATCATAATACATAAGTTCTTCATTGCACCTTGCAAAGCCGATATACGCGGGAATGTAATCCACCTTTATAGAGAACGCCTGTTCATAGGAGGTGAGTGCACTCTCCACATTACCCAACTTCCAGTGAACATCCCCCAGAGAATTGTAAGCAAGATAGTGCTCTCTATCTATAAATGTCGCCTGCTCATAGTTCTCCATCGCTTTCTCTAATTCTCCCAGACCTTCATACGACTGCCCTATATAATAGAGCGCATCAGCATTCCTTGGCTGTATCTTCTTAGCCTGCTCCAAGCATACCAGAGCATCCTTATATCTCCCCCAAGAGATGAGAATCTTGGCAATCTCAAAATGCGGTTCAAACTCACCCCCTCTTAACTCCCGCGCCCGCTTGAAGTTCATATATGCAGAATCACTATCGTTCAGATTGCTATAAGCATAACCAAGAAGAAGATAGGCGCCATAGAGTTTATCATTGTACTTAACCGCACTCTCAAGTTCTATAACAGAGGATGAAAAGTCCGCTCTCTCAAAATATATCCTACCCAGGTCATAATGTGCCATTGCGTTCTTATAATTCAGTGAAATCGCCTCTTTAAGAAAATCCTCTGCCTCATCGGTCTTTCCAAGGTTCATCAGACCATTTCCGGCAAGATAGAAGACATCGTCATCGTTGTATCCCATTCCCCTCGCCCTACCAGCCAGTTCTACCACTTCATCATACATCCCTACACGATGATAGAGCTCTGTGAGGACCTTAAGTGCCTTGAAATACCTGTCGCCGAGTTCATCACGATACCTGCCCTCTTCAGAACTGTTGAGAACTATCTCTAGCTCGCTTATAGCGGTTCTATCATCACCCAACTCATAGGATATAATGCCCAATCCATAGTGACCGTAGGGTAATTCGGGGTTATACCTGACGATATCTTCAAACTCATACAATGCTTCCTGCAGGTTTCCCTTACTCCACAGTATGTCGCCCAATCTGAGATGCGCCTCATACCTCGTCGGGTCAATGTCTATGGCAAAGCGATACTGCTTCATCGCCCTCTCTACATCCCTCTTCTTCTCATAGATGTCTGCTAATTCAATATAGTAGTCATAGTTTTCAACCCCGATACCCAGAAGTGCCTCCAGTTCCCTCTGTATTCCCTTCTCATCACCAACCGCCTTGTATATCTCAAGCAGGGCAAGATGTGGTTCAGGGTCATTAGGGTCGGCGTTCGCCCATCCCTTATATGCCTCCACCCTATCCTTCTCTGAGCCAATCTTTGCGATTGTCTGAGCATACTTACGCCACAACTCAAGGGTTGCATCACCCCTCTTTATGGCATTCTTATACGCATCTCCTGCAAGAGTTAAACTCCCCAGTTCCACATATGAATCTCCCAGCATCTCCCACACAGACGCAGAACCTTGTTCAAGAGTCAGTGCCTTATTAAAGAGTTCAATCGCTGTTGCATAGTCCTCACGATAGAATGCATCCTCAGCATCGTATATCAGGTCCTCATAGGATGGCTGAAACTCTTCCTGGGCTGATAAAAAAACCGGAATTATGACAACCACAAACAATAAGAACAACTTCTTAAACATATCATCACCAGATACAATGATTTTAAGTAGATACTATCACATTTTAAACCCACAAATGCCGAAGGCGGGATTCGAACCCGCACGAGATATAAATCTCACTGGACCCTGAATCCAGCGCGTCTACCAATTTCACCACTTCGGCTCTATATAAATTCTTACAAAACAGATGTTCCTGGTCAATAGGTTATTTCTCCCGCCTCTTATTCTTACCACCTTTGCTGGCACTTCTCTCCGCCCTCTTATATTCTCTGATGCTCAAACCCATTCTCCTTTCCTTTGGTGAGATAGAGATAATCTTCATCATCTTCTTATCGCCTACCTTGAGCATTTTCCCAATTTCGTTTATATGTTTCTCGTCTATCTCAGATATATGCAATAGACCCTCTATCCCCTCAGGCAACCTGACAATGGCGCCGAAACTCGCCATCTTTACAATCTCTCCCTCAACATCATCCCCAACTTTATATAAGTCCTCAATATTCACCCACGGGTCATTCACCAGTTGCTTCATCCCAAGCGAGACCCTCTGATTCGCCTTATCAATAGATAAGACCACCACTTCTATATCCTGCCCCACCTTGAATGACTCCTGCGGACTTTCTACTCTCCCGCTCCATGATATGTCGGATATGTGAACAAGACCATCAATGCCTTCCTCCACCTCCACAAAAAGACCGAAGTCAGTGATTGACTTTATACGGCTCTTAAACTTCTTGCCTGGAGGAAATCTCTCTTCAAGCGACTCCCATGGATTGGGTGTCAATTGTTTGATACCCAGAGATATTCTCTCGTTCTCCTTATCTATAGAGAGAATCATCGCCTCCACCTCCTCCCCCACCTTGAAATACTCCGAAGTGTGTTTTATCCTCTGCGTCCAGGATATCTCCGATATATGTATTAACCCCTCAATGCCCTTCTCTATCTCAACGAATGCACCATAGTCAACAATAGAGACCACCTTCCCCTTAACTACATCCCCCACTTTATATCTATCTTCAATACTCTCCCATGGATGAGGTTCTATCTGCTTCATCCCAAGCGAAACCCTGACCTTCTCCCGGTCAAATGATAACACCTTAACATCCACCTCATCACCAATAGAGACAATATCCTTAGGATTATCCACTCTCCCCCATGACAGGTCTGTAACATATACTAAACCATCTATCCCGCCTATATCAACGAATACACCGAAGTTGGTGATGTTCTTCACCACACCCCTTACAATCATACCCTCTTCAAGTGTATCTATGAGCTCCTGCCTCTTGTTTTCGCGCTCTTCTAATATCGCCTGCTTCCTCGATAAAACTATGTTCCTCCGCTTTCTGTTTAGCTTAACAACCTTGAACTTGAAGGTCTTTCCTACCAAACTCCCAAGGTCGCTCACCGGCTGGACATCCACCTGAGAGGCAGGAAGAAATGCTTTAACTCCTATGTCAACTCCTAACCCCCCCCTGATAAAGCCAACTACCTTTCCCTCAATGGTCTCATTCCTCTCATAAGCATTCTTAATCTCATCCCACTTGAGAAGAAAATTCGCCTTCTCCTTAGAAATTACAATGTTGCCATCAACATCCTCAAGCTTCTCCAGTAATACCTCTACTTCTTGACCTACCTCCAATTCATCAGGGTTTGAAAACTCTCTGATAGGAATTACACCCTCTGACTTACATCCGATATCAACGAGAACCTCATCCCCAGTTAATGAAACAATCTTTCCTTTAACTATCTCTCCCTCTCGGACCCAACCAACCAAGCCATAATCTTCAACCAATCTTCCAAAACTTTCTGAACTACCACTGTTCTGTTCGTCTGCTTTCTTACTTTCTCCTTCCTCCTCATTCCCTATTCTTACATCACCTTTCTCTTTCTTCATAACAAGTTAACACTTTCCTCCCATTCACATTATTATGAATTCTAACATATCTCAGATATTTCACAAGGTTTTATTTAAACTAAATATTCACTCCTAATAA